>JAEUQZ010000534.1 GCA_016788965.1 Anaerolineae bacterium
GCCGCCCTTTGCCATTCCGCAACTGCCGCAATTGCCGAAATTGCCGCAACAAAACGCTCACCCAAGCCAGATCACGAGCCAATGATCGACCACCGCCTTTCTGCTGTCCCTTCAGTGGACATGGCTTTTCGGCAGCCGGATCACTTGGGAGGTATTGGCGACATACACGCTCCGTATTTCTCTGCGTTCTCTGCGTCTCAGCGGTTAGAATCTGCATTGGAGCCTGACACAAAATGGCGTATCCAACCCTGACGGCACTGACGCCATTGCCGCCAACTCTGCCACAAAACCGGGCTTTCTTCCCGTGAGGATCACTTCAACGAGCAAGGAATTGTCACCCAATCGCCACCTTACGCCTGTGCCCAACCCCACCAACTGGCACAAAATTGCCAATTGCCATTGCTGCAATTGCTGCCATTTGTGCCAGTAAATTCCCCTCTCCCAGCGGTACTCCGCGTTCGGGAGAGGGGATGGGGGTGAGGGCAAATGAGAATTCTCATCGTTTGGCCGATTCTCATTCTTATCATTCTTATCGTTTCGCATCGATCACCGCATTTTTCTATCAACGATAAACTATGAACCATTAACTTTCCCTGACTGGCTATAAGCTATCAGCTAATAGCTAAAAGCTACCCCTATAAACTATCAACTACTAACTATCACCTTCTCCGGCTCCCGTGGTACAATCACCCCAAAGTAGCTCCCCCTTTTCAAGGAGACCTCCATCATGCTTCCTGACTATCGCCCCGAACCCCTCCTGGACTACACCAAACCCGAAAACGCCGCCCTGATGCGGGCCGCCCTCGACCGCGTGAAGTCCCAGCTAGGCCAGACCCACCCGCTCATCATCGACGGCCAGCCGCACACCAGCAGCAGCCAGTTCGCCACCATCAACCCGTCTCGCCCCGCCGAAGTCCTCGCCCGCTTCGCCCAGGCCGACGTCGAACAGGGCGATATGGCCGTGGAAGCTGCCTGGCGAGCCTTCCAGACCTGGCAGCACGTCCCCGCCAGCGAACGCGCCCGCTACCTCCTCCGCGCCGCTGCCGAGATGCGCCGCCGTAAGCAGGAATTCAACGCCTACATGATCCTGGAAGCCGGCAAGAGTTGGGCCGAAGCCGAAGCCGATACCTCCGAGGCCATCGACTTCCTCGAATACTATGCGCGGCAGGCCGTCCGCCTCGCTGACCAGAGCCACCTCCTCACCCAGAATCCCGGCGAGCAGTTGGGCTACTACCAGATTCCGCTCGGCGTCGGCCTGGTCATCACCCCCTGGAACTTCCCGAACGCCATCCCCACCGGGATGCTCTCGGCGGCCCTCGTTTCCGGCAATACCGTCGTCTTCAAACCTGCTGAACTCACCGCCCTCATTGCCTGGAAGATGGTTGAACTCTTCTACCAGCAGGGCATTCCGCCGGGAGTCCTCAACTTTGTGCCCGGTCGCGGCTCCGTCGTCGGGGCCAGGATGGTCGCCCATCCCCTCACCCGCTTTATCTCCTTCACCGGCTCCAAAGAGGTCGGCCTCTGGATTTACGAGCAGGCCGCCAAAGTCGCCCCCGGCCAGAAGTGGCTCAAACGCTCCATCCTGGAAATGGGCGGCAAGGATGCCGTCATCGTCGATGAAACCGCCAACCTAGAAGACGCCGCCCAGGGTATCCTGGTCAGCGCCTTCGGTTTCCAGGGCCAGAAGTGTTCCGCCGGGTCGCGCGCCATCATCGTGGACTCGGTTTATGAACACGTCACCAACCGCGTCGTCGAACTGGCGAAGCAGATCACCGTTGGCGACCCTGATGAAGGCAGCCATGTCTGGATGGGGCCGGTCATCGACCAGCGTTCGATGAAGGGCATTATGGATTACATCGAGGTCGGCACGCAGGAGGGCAAGCTCCTCTTCGGCGGCCATCACATCGAGACTCCCGCAGGCGGCTACTTCCTGGAGCCGACCATCTTCGGCGATGTCCCCTGGGATGCCCGCGTCGCTCAGGAAGAAATCTTCGGCCCCGTCCTGGCCTGCATCCGCGCCTCGGATTACGACGACGCCCTGCGGATCGGCAACAGCACCGAGTACGGCCTCACCGGAGCCGTCTACAGCCGGGATCGTTCGCGCCTGGAACGCGCCCGCCGCGAATACCATGTCGGCAACCTCTACTTCAACCGCAAATGCACCGGCGCCTTCGTCGGGGTTCATCCCTTCGGCGGCTTCAACATGAGTGGTACGGATAGCAAGGCCGGCGGCCCTGACTATCTGCTCCAGTTCATGCAGCCCAAGAGCGTCGCCGAAAAGCTCTAAACCATCCGACCCGACCCCCTCTCTATCCGGCATATTCGCCCGGTTAGAGAGGGGATCGCTCTGACCTATCACACTATCTCCGTATGATCTTGGCGTCCTTTGCGTCTTGGCGGTTCAATTTTCTTGTATTTCCCCAATCCCCAACCCCTAATCCCTATAGTGTAGCTTGCTGCTGGTAGGCGTCAATCAAGCGGGCGGCGGCAGCGTCCCAGGTGAAGCGCCGCGCCCGTTCCTGCCCGGCCGCGCCCATGCGTTCCGCCAGCGCGGGATCGTCCAGCAGGCGGAGGATGGCTCGCGGCAGTTCTTCGGCCAGACGCACCTGATCGACCAGCAGGCCGGTGACGCTCTCCTCGACGGCCTCTTCGATGCCGCAGCCGCGCGTCCCGATCACAGGCAGTCCGGCGGCGCTGGCTTCCAGATGCGCCAATCCGAAGCCCTCGAACTTCCAGCCCTCGTTGAGCGACGCGCCGACGAACAGGCTGGCGCGGCCATACCAGCCGAGCAGTTCCGCCTCGGAGACCGAGCCGAGCAGTTGGACGCATCCGCCCAATCCGAGCCGCTCGATGGCCGCCCGCACCT
>JAEUQZ010000535.1 GCA_016788965.1 Anaerolineae bacterium
CCCGGCGGACAAGATAGAGCGGATGGTCGCCAACTGCTCGTCGGTCAACTGGAGGTTGGCGGTCAGCGCATTCAGCGCGCGGGCATCGGTCGAGGCCTCGGCCCCCTGCTCGGTGGACTGCACGAACTGGCCCCACTGGCTGACTTCCGCCGTGAAAACCTTCTCGCCGCTCTCCACCAGACGCGGATAAATCTCCATCAGGTCGGAAAACTGCATCCGGTCATTATCCGGGGCCAGCAGCTTGACGCGCTCCAGCCCCATCAGGGCGTCGCGGTACAGGTTGATCTGCCGCTCCCAGCCGTAAATCTGCCGGAAAGAGGCTAACACAGCCGCCGCCGCAGGCAGAATCACCGCAAATAAAGACAGGATCGGTGTATTCCCAGATGCGCTGATCGCAGCAATGAATGAGGATGCCGCCATGACGATAGTGCCGAGCGTGAAGGTGAAATCCGCGTTAAGCTGATTTTCCCGAATGCGGCTTTCATAGAAGCTGATCTGGGATTGCAGCCGCTTCTCCATATAGATTTTGTAGAGCAGTTCGGTATCGCGGCGGTTGTGCGGCAGTTGGTCGATGCGAACCGCCTCTTCCGGCGTGCGGGTTTCTTCAGGCATTTTCCTGCTCCTTGACGCGAATATCGATGACATTCTCGCGGAGCCGCTGCACGCGATCCGGAGTATCATACGGAGCCATGTGGGACAGATAGGTGAAGTAGTGCATCCGCAGTTCTTCCGAGAGGCGGCGGTTCTTGCCCCAGCGCTTCTGGGGTTCGCCGCGATTGCTGAGCGCGGTGAATACGGTAGTTACCGCACCGATGAAGGCAGTCGCGTAGCTGAGTATTTGCTGCCAGTTCGTCCCGCTGATGACTTCGGAGGTCGCGTTCGGCGGGATATAGAAGAGGGTCGCTGCCGCGCCGAGCAGCGTTGTCGAGAACGCGCCAATGACGAAAACCCACTGGTAGAGGTAGAAGCGGTTCTGGTAGTACTTCGACCGCTGGCTGAACTGGAAGTAGGTCGGCAGCAGGTATTCTTTCAGGTCTTTGAGGTCGTTGGCGATGATCGGATACTGGGTCAGGTCTTCATCACTCCAATGGTTGAGCGAGATGAAATCGTGTTTTTGTATCTCTCGTTCATAGGCATCGTCGTCATCGGGACGAGTCCATTCGAGCGAGAGGCCGCGTAACTGTGGAGCGCGGCGCAGGAAAAACAGTTCACGATACCAGGGGCGGGCTTTCTTGCGAGCGGCCATAGCATACTCCAGCAGCAGTTCGAGAATCCGGTGGAAGGTTTGTTTTCAGTATAGCCAGATTGTGCCCTCGACGCGAGTGAAGACCGCCCCAACCCCACGCCTGCTCTACGCTGCCTTGAGGCCGTCCCGTCCGGTCTGTTAGAGTGGGGGCAAGCTGCCGGTTCAGACAGGAACAGGGCTGATGAAAGTTCATGCCAATTCACGCACTGCCCCCCGCCGCGCTGCGGCCATAGTGGGATGGCTGCTGATGGGAATCGCCGCGCTGCTGGCGGCCTGCGGGCCGGGCACGGTCGATGCGACGCTGGTGGCGGAACACGACGCGCTCAGCACGCAGATTGTCGATCTGCGCGGGACGGCCACAGTGCTGTTCGACCAGTTGGCGCTGACCTCGGAATTCGCCGGGACGAGTGTGGCCCGCGAACGCCGCCGCAACCTGGAACTGATCGCCACGCTTCAGAGCGTTGGCCTCGACCCGACGGCGCTGGCTCAGGTCTCGCCCCAGCCGCTGCCGCAATCCACACCGACGCCCCTACCCCAGGCGCAGCCGGGCGCAATCACGCCCGTTCCAGTGACCAATGCGGCTCCCCCGGTTGGGGGGGATGTCATCATCCCCACGGCGACGATGGGCGCGCCGACGGTCTTCAATGTGATGACGGCGGAGACTGTGGGCGAGAACGACTGCGCCATCGGACAGATGAGCAGTTTCAGCAGCAGCGCCGAGCGCATCTATGTCTCGGCCACGGCTGCCAACATCCCGGCTGGAATCGTCCTCGGCTCACAGTGGTTCGACGCGGCCAACACGTTGCTGGTCAGCCACGACTTCACGCCGGATTTCGAGATTCTCGACAACTGCATCTGGTTCTATGTCGATCAGACCGACTTCGCGTTCGCGCCGGGGAATTACGCCGTGCAGTTGACGATCAACGGCGCGGCGGCGGGGCCGCTGGTTCCGTTCACGATTACGGGCTGACCAGAACGTTTCAGCCCGGATTGCGTATAATCGTGATGAAGGTGAATCAAGCGGAATGGGGGACGGCATGAGCATTCAGGTTGGGTGGGTGAACGAGCAGCAGAATACAGTCCACATCGCCTTCCAGCGCGGTTGGCGCTGGGATCATCTGGACGCGGCCATCCAGCGGGCTGATGATCTGATTACCAGCGTGCCGCACACCGTCCATCTGCTCATCGACATCCGGCAGGCCGGTGGGCTGCCGGGGGATTTCATCACCCGCGCGGGCGATCTCTTCGCCCAGGGGGAAGCCCGCTCCAACGAAGGTCGCAAGGTGGTCATCGGAGCCGGGCCGCTGATCCGCGCCGGATACAGCGCCTTCCTGAAGGTCTACGGCGGCCAGATGAAGAACCGCGCCTTTCTCTTCGCCAGCAGCATCGAGGATGCCGGCCGCCTGCTGAACGGCGCATCGTACTGATTCCCCGCCCTGCCCAATGGTGCAGTAGACGGCTGCGAGCGGCTCCGTTATGCTTGGCAGAGGTTTTGCCGCGTGGAGGGAGTGGTCACCATGTGGGGTTCAGGCTGGTGGGTCTACTACTGGGGTGAAGGCGACAAGAAGCGTCCGCTCAACTGGAAGCTGGTCTGGCGGGTATTGGCTTACGCGCGG
>JAEUQZ010000536.1 GCA_016788965.1 Anaerolineae bacterium
GAGGCGCGGCTCGGCAGGATAGGGGATGCCACGGGCGAGGACGGAACTGTAGGTGGCCCATTCTTCGCTGCTGGCGGTAGCATGGAGGATGAGGTGGGCGACGCTCCAACCGATATGTTCCTCGCCGGGTTTGGCGTGGGGATCGTTGGCGTGGGGATCGTGGGGCATGAACACGACCTGAGCGTCGGTCAGTTCCCGAACCGTGTCGATCATGAAGTCGATGGATGCGTTGGTGAAGGCTCTGATCTGGGCACGACTGAAGCGGTTGGCGAAGTCGAGCATGGTCGCTTCACGGTTATCGACGGGGGAGAAATCGATCTGCACAGCAGGCTCCTGTTTGGACATGGCTTTATCTGGGCATGAGACTACTTCTCAGAGGTTGCGCGGACGGAAAACCTTACCCGCGTCGTCGATGGGGATGATCTCTTTCGGGTAGGTGGAGAGAGGCAGTCCGATCTTATTGGCCTTTCCCCGTGAGGGTGTTACACTCGTGGCAGTTCGTTGAAGCCAAACTAGAGAAATCGAGACCCCGTGAGGACCTGCTATGCTCACCCCCTTTGAACAATTCCTGTTCATTCTATTGGCATTGCTCTCGGTCGGCGCAACTTACAGCGGATTTCGGGAGATATACCTCATCATCAACCAGGGGAGCGGCGAACTGCACCTGGACAATTTGCCGCGCCGGGCGCTCAAGGCGCTGGGTGTGTACATTACGCAGCGCACGACGCTCAAGACTCGCCGGATTTCCAGTCTGTTCCATCTGGGGATCGTCTGGGGGTTCACGTTCTACTTTCTGGTGAACGGGCTGGATGTGCTGCGAGGGTATATCCCCGGATTTCTGGACACGCTCAAGTCGCTGGGGATTGTCTATGACCTGTACCGGTTGGCGGCGGATGTGTTCAGTGTGGCGGTGATCGTCGGCGTGGCGTATTTTCTGCTGCGGCGCTTCGTGCTGCCGAACCGGACTGAGCTTCAATACCATGAAGGGGTGCTGCTGCATCCCAAAGTGAAAGCGGGCGGGGTCATCACCGATTCGGTGGTGGTCGGGGTGTTCATCCTGCTGCACGTCGGGGCGCGGTTCCTGGGCGAGTCGGTGCATGTGGCGGCGACGGGGGCGGATGGGTTCATGCCGTTCGCCACGCTGGTGTCCCCGATCTGGGGTGGGTTGAGCGAGGATGTGCTGAAGGCGCTAGAGCATATCTTCTGGTGGGTGGCGCTGGGCGGGATTCTGATCTTCACGCCGTACTTCGCGCAGTCGAAGCACGCGCACCTGTTCATGGCTCCGCTGAACTACCTGACCAAGCCGAAGCGAACCTCGCTGGGCGAGATGGACAAGCTCGACCTGGAAGATGCCAGCATCGAGCAGTTCGGCGTGAACAAGCTGGCGGATCTGCCGAAGACGAACATCTTCGACGGGTTCGCCTGCATCATGTGCAACCGCTGCCAGGATGTGTGCCCGGCGTATACGACGGGCAAGGAGCTTTCGCCCTCGGCGCTGGAAGTGAACAAACGCTACCTGATGCGCGACGATATGGGCGGGCTGGCCGCCGGAGCCGAGTCGCCGGCACTGGTGGGATCGGTCATCAGTGAGTCGGCGGTGTGGGCATGTACGGCCTGCGGCGCGTGCATCGACATCTGTCCGGTGGGCAACGAGCCGATGCTGGACATCCTGAACATCCGGCGCGATCTGGTGCTGATGCAGTCGGAATTCCCGAATGAACTGCAAGGCGCGTTCAAGGGGATGGAGCGGCAGGGGAATCCCTGGCAGGCTCCGCGCGAGGATCGGTTCAAGTGGGCGACGGGGTTGGAATTCCCCGTGCCGACCATCGACGAGAATCCGAACTTTGAAATCCTGTACTGGACGGGCTGCGCGGTCAACTACGACCCACGGGCGCAGCTCACCGCGCGGGCGTTGGTCAAGGTGCTGCATACAGCCGGGGTGAGCTTCGCGGTGCTGGGTGAGCAGGAGAACTGCACGGGCGATGTGGCCCGGCGAGCAGGCAAGGAAGACCTGTACTACGAACTGGCGATGGGCAATGTGGAACTGCTGAACGAAGTCAAGCCGCCGCGGATCGTGGTGACGTGCCCGCACTGCTTCCACAATCTGGGCAAGGAATATCACCAGTTCGGCGGGAATTACGAGGTGGTGCATCACACCGAGTTGATCGAAGAATTGATCCGTGTGGGGAAAATCCCAGCGAATGCCAGCCCGAAGAAGATGAGCAATGTGACGTTCCACGATCCGTGCTATCTGGGGCGGCATAACGGCGTAGTAGACGCGCCACGGGTGGCACTGGGAACCGTCACGGATGGATTGATCGAAATGCCGCGCAGCAAGCAAGACTCGTTCTGCTGCGGGGCGGGCGGGGCGCAGTTCTGGAAGGAAGAGGAACACGGAACGAAAGCGGTCAACATCGAACGATTCGAGGAATCGAAGGCGACCGGAGCCGAGGTGTTGGCGGTGGGCTGCCCGTTCTGTATGCAGATGTTCGAGAGTGCCAAAGCCAACGTCGGTGAAGGCCCGGTCATCAAGGATGTGGTCGAACTGATCGCGGAAGCGCTGCCCAGCCGGGAGACGGTCGCCGCTGGCGATTAGGCCATGTTGACATTTCATCCTTTGACTCTACAGAGGGTTTGGAACATTTTCAGGGGAATGGGTCGGTGATCGTCACCCGGTCGTGATGCTATAATGCACAACAGGCCGTGCAGGATGATGAGGAACGGTTATGGCACAGACACTTTCCCCACTGAACGATGTGCTGGCGCAGGCGCTGGCACGCCCGGCGCACCTGCAGGCCGTGGGTCCTGCGGGCTGGCTGCGACGGCAAGTGCTGAAGCTCGCCCGCCGGCGCACCGTGGAA
>JAEUQZ010000537.1 GCA_016788965.1 Anaerolineae bacterium
TGGCCCGGTGTTATGGGCATACAGCAGCGCCAGTTCCGCCCCCCACAGCATCACCCACATCCATCTCCCGTAGGGACGCCCAACCGGTCGTCCGATCCTGGCATTTTCTCCCCTTCTCCCTGAGGGAGAAGGGGCCGGGGGATGAGGGCGTTCGTCGGCTTCCCGCAGCAGGCGGTGAAACGCCCAGGTCGCGGCCAGGATCAGCACGGCCAGCAGCGTGTACATGCGGGCTTCCTGGGACGCCCACCACAGCAGCGGGTTGATGGCGGCCAGCAGCGCCGCCAGGATGCCTGCCCGCCGCCGGAACAGTTCACAGGCCAAGCGATAACTCAGCGCGATACCGACCAGACCGAAGAGGGTCGAGACATAGCGCAGCGCCAGTTCGCTGTCGCCCAGCCCCCGCGCGGCCAGATTCAGCAGCAGGTAGTAGAGCGGCGGATTGGTGCGGTCGGCATCGATGGCCGCCTGGATGGTCGGCTGGATGGCGGCGTAGGCCGACCAGCCTTCATCGAACCAGAGGCTCTGGGATTGAATGTGATACAGCCGCGCCGCCAGTCCCAGCAGCAGGATCAGCAGCATCACACGGGGAAAATCGGCCTGTTTGTGCATAGCAGAAGGCTATCACCGCCGCTGAGATATTTCAAACCTGCTAAAAAATCGGGCATTTCCTTGCCGGAAACCTTCCACTGACAGTAGAATAGAGTGAGTTTTTGCCCTGTAGGAAAGAATCCGTTTAATGACCGAACAACCCAAACCGGATCCAAATCCTGCTGGGAAAGAGGGCGCTGCGGAAAAACGCGCTGAGGGTGAATCGCGCCCGGCTGCTCCGCCTGTCGATCAGCAGGCCGAGAAGCCATCCGTACCTCCGAACCCGTCAGGTCCCGATACCAAACCCGTCCCGGCCCCCGATGCGCCGAAGACGGCCGCGAATCCTGCCCCGCCTGCATCCGCCGCGCCCCCGGCTAAACCTGAAGCCGCCCCACCGCCTGCCGTCTCTACTCCGGCCACCACTGCGCCGCTGCCGGCCATGCCGCCTGCCGCGGCTTCCGCGCCACCAGCGCCGGCTAAGCCGGACGCACCAAACGATGAGCTGCTCAAAAGCGATACGCTCATCCCACCCAGCAAACCGGCTTCGCCCGGCAGCGAGCGCGTCACCCAGCGCCTCACCGAACCCAATCCCATCACCCCCGGCATCACCGGGACGATCTGCCCGACCTGCGGCCACCGCAACCGCATCGGCGTGCTGGTCTGCGATAACTGCGGCACGAATCTGCTGACGGGCACGCGCACCCCGGCTGGCACGCGCGACCTCAAGAAGGACGCCACCAAAGACCTCCAGCCGCCCGGAACCATGCTGGATACCGGCCAGGTTCGCGCCATCGAAACCGCTGGCTCCTACCTCTTCAGCGAGGATATGGTGCTGCGGATCGAAATCGAAGGCGGAGCCACGCCCATGCTGGTCTTCCCCAAACAGGAGATCATCCTCGGCCGCCGCGACCCCAACACGGGAACGCTCCCGGATGTCGATCTGACCGCCTATGCCGGCTACCGGATGGGCGTCAGCCGCCGCCATGCCTCGATCCGACTGGCGGATAAGCTCCTGCACCTTTCCGACCTGGGCAGCAGCAACGGAACCTTCCTGAACGGCACGCGCCTCGTCGCCCATCGCCCCTATCAGGTGCGCGACGGCGATGAAATCCGCCTCGGCCAAATGCTGCTCAAAGTCTTCTTCCAGTCCAACAAGAAGCGCTGATCGCCGCTTCCGGCTCTTTCCCACGACTGCCCCCGGACGGGCTTTTGCCCGTCCGCCGCGTCCCCGCCCCCCACGAATCCGCCATCGTAGGGGCATGATGCATCACGCCCAACCCGTCCCCCAAAACATGCCCCGCTTTCGGGCAGGACTGCCTTTCCCTAACCCCCAATCCCCAACCCCTAATCCCTGCCCCTTAGCCTGCTTCAGCAGGCTTTTTCATTCTGCCGGAGGCTTGAGCCTCCGGTGATTTCCCCTCAAAAGAGTGACAATAATGTCACCCTTTCCGCTTCGTTTTGTGCTACCCTGTATCTACGGCAGGGTAGGGACGCCACGTGGCGACCGAAGGAAGTCCCTTTAGGGAGCGTCCGGGATTCCGGCACTCGCACCTTCACAACCTATGAAACGCGAATTTCGCATCCCAGCGTTGTTGCAAATTTCACGCAGTTGCAACTGCAACAACTGCAACATTTGCAACTTTTCGCCGATTTGCACTTGCAGCATTTGCAGCATTTCTGGCAAAAAGCTGCTTACATGCGAGGACTTTGGCACAAAATTGCCGTTCTGCCGCTGCCGCCATTTATGCCAATTCGTCCGTCCGGCATGGACGACTTGGACGACATTTCGGACAATTCTCAAGATTCTCGCATTCTCATTCTTATCATTCTTATCGTTTCCCATCTATCACCGCATTTTTCTATCAACTATCAACTCTTAACTTCCTGCGTCCACCAACCAGCCAAAGGCGATCCATCCCACCATGCCCCCACCCGACACCGACACCTTCGACCTTGACCTGGAAGCCATGGCTCACGGCGGCAGTGCCCTCGGTCGCCTCGGCCAGCAGACCGTCTTCGTGCCTTATACCATCCCCGGCGAGCGCGTCCGCGCCCGCGCCGTCGCCCAGAAAGGCCGCGTCCTCTTCGCCGAAGGCCTCACCCTGCTGGAAAGCTCCGCCGACCGGGTTTATCCCGCCTGCCCGCACTTCGGGCCGGGACGCTGCGGCCGCTGTCACTGGCAGCACATCGACTATCCCGCCCAACTGCTCCTCAAGCAGGATGTCCTCGCCGACCAGTTGGAGCGCATCGGCGGCCTGACCGAGGTCGAAGT
>JAEUQZ010000538.1 GCA_016788965.1 Anaerolineae bacterium
GGCGGATCTGATGGAAAGCGGCATCTGCATGGCGGGCGGGAGCAGTCAGTTGAAGGGTCTCACGGAGCGACTGGCGGACGAGGTGAATATCCGCACATGGCTGGCGGATGACCCGATGACCTGCGTCGCGCGAGGGGCGGGCCGCGTGCTGGAAGACTACAACAACCTGCGCCGCCTGCTGGTGGGGTTGGAACGCGGCAGCACCCGGCACTGATGCGCTAAGCCCGACGATCTGCCCACGCTGGGCATCATCCCCATGTGAACTTTGCTATAATTCGGATCGACTGCTCACGATAGAGGGGTAGCGGCGTGCGTACCTGGCGCTCGAACCGTTTTGTGTTTCTGCTGGTCTGCCTGGCATTCTGTCTGGGGCTGATCTTTGCGAGTCAGTTGGGGTTGCTCGGCCCTGTACGGGGGCTGCTGGCGACGCCGATCAACTGGATCAGCGGGCTGTTCAATCGGGCCACGCTGGATGTGGTCGAAAGCGTCGATCAATCCAATGATCCGGAAGTTTTGCAGCGGCGCAATGCCGATCTAGAAGAAGCCCTGGCGCAGTTTCAGGCAGAGCTGGTCGATCTGCGCGAGATCGCCAGCGATTACCAGCGGATTGCCGAACTGCTGAACTATACCTCCAGCCGACAGAACGAGGAATATGTGACTGCCGATGTCATCGCGCTGGCGGACGCCAATGTGCCGCTGCGGACGATTGTCATCAACCGTGGGGCACGCGATGGGGTTGCCATCGGGATGCCCGTGGTGACACAGCAGGGTTTGGTCGGACGGATCATCGACGTGACGGCCAATGCTTCGCGGGTGCTGCTCGTCGCTGATTCGTCAAGCGCCATCAGCGGGCGGCTACAGACCACACGGGCGGAAGGCAGCGTGGTGGGACAGCCCGCGGGCGATCTGTTAATGGTGTTCATCCCGCTGGATGCCCTGGTTCCTGAAGGCGACCTGGTGATTACATCAGGACTGGGTGGTAACCTGCCGTCGGACATCGTGATCGGTCAGGTCACGGCTGTGCAGCAGCGTGAGTTCGACCTGACGCAGCAGGCGACGGTTCGCAGCCTGATCAACTTCGATACGCTGGAAATCGTGCTGGTCATTACCAGTTTTCAGCCAGTCGATCTGAGCGTGTTCGAGACGCCGCCGGAAACCGGTAATGGTGGCTGAGGATGGGAACCTTCCTGAGCGTGCCCATCCTGATCGTGGCCGCCGCGCTGCAAGTCACGATTGCGCCGCAGATCAGTTTTTTTGGCGGACGTCCCGACTTCGTGTTTCTCCTGGTCATCGCGTGGACACTGAATGGAACGCTGGAACAGAGCGTCGTGTGGGCATTGGTCGGCGGCTTATGCAAAGACCTGCTGTCGGCTGCTCCGCTGGGAACATCGGCATTGGGATTGGTGGTAATCGTCTTCCTGCTGAACGCGCTGCGGTCGCAGTTTTATACGGTGGGATTCTTCACACTGATCTGGGCAACCGTATTGGGAACCGTCTTCCAGCAAGTCCTCACGCTGGTCATTCTTGTCTTAGGTGGGTTTGGCCCAGCCTCGGCGGGATTCTCGCTACTGGGGATCATCGGGCAGGAACTGGTCACCAACCTGCTGCCCACCCTCTTCTATCATCTGACGGCGATCATACCCGTGTATCTAATCGTTCGACGACTCCAGAATTGGGCCAATCGAGGCTTTAGACCCACATAGCTCGCACGATTGGCAGATTGGGAGGTTCCATGAACAGACGACTGCTCCCCTTCCAGGGTTGGCGATTGACCTTCTTCCAGGCGGTGATGGTGGCTGTGTTCCTGCTATTCACCATCCGCCTGTATGACCTACAGGTATTCGACTACCAGAGCAATCTGGCCGAAGCTGACGAGAATCGCCTGAGCCGGCTGCCGGAAGCCGCGCCGCGCGGCGTGATCGTAGATCGTTACGACGAGCCGCTGGCAAAGAATGTGCCCGCTTTCACGGTGACAATCATTCCGGCGGATTTGCCCGCAGACCGCGAACAAGAACTGGACATCTACAACCGATTATCGGCGCTGCTGGATATTCCGCCGACGGCGGCGATTGCTGCCGCATCGGGGCGGCGCGTTCGCAGCATCGAAGAGTTGGTGATAGAAGGTGAAGGTATCGCGCCATTCCGACCCGTGACGATTGCGCGCGATGTCGCTTACCATGTCGCGCTGCAAATCCAGGAGGAGAGTCTATCCCTGCCGGGCGTGGCGGTTCGGCCGGTGTCGGTACGCGAATACCCGACAGGCAGCCTGACCGCGCACATCATTGGCTATATGGCTCCGATCCCGGCTGAGGATGCACAGGCTCTCATCGAACAAGGCTACGATCCCGCCTTCGACCGGATTGGCGTGGACGGAGTGGAAGTCTTCCTGGAGAATCAACTGGCGGGGCAGCGCGGATCGACGCTGCGCGAAGTGGATGTCGCCGGGGAGATCATCAACGTGCTGGAGCGCGTCCCGCCTGTACCGGGGCAGAACATCCGGCTGACAATTGACGTGGAACTTCAGCGGGCGGCGGAGCAAGCCCTGATTAACCGCATCAATCTACTGAATGCCCAGTTCAACCGAATCGTGAGTCAACAGGGCGTGGTCATTGCGTTGAATCCGCAAAATGGGCAAATCCTGGCGATGGTCAGCTATCCAGGCTACGACAACAGCCGCTTTGCCCGCTCCATCGATGTTGAATACTATCTCCAGGTCGAGGGTGATCCGCTGCGACCGCTGGTGAACAACGCCATCCGGTCGCTGTACTCGCCCGGTTCAACGTGGAAGATCATCACAGCATCAGGGGCGCTCCAGGAGGGGGTGATCGCGCCGTTGAGCCAGTTGTTCGATCCCGGAAG
>JAEUQZ010000539.1 GCA_016788965.1 Anaerolineae bacterium
CAGCGCCAGGCCGTGCCTCTGCTGCGCCCCGACGTGCCCATCGTCAGCACCGGCATGGAAAGCCAGGCCGCTTACGACAGCGGTCAGGTGATCGTCGCCGACCGCAACGGTGAAGTCACCAGCGTCCAGGGCGACCGCATCATCATCCGCACCGAGACGGGTGAAGAGCATGTCTACCGCCTGCGGAAGTACAACCGCTCCAACCAATCGACCTGCATCGACCAGCGCCCGATTGTCCACAAGGGGCAGTACATCAAGAAGGGCGAGGTCATCGCCGACAGCTCCTCGACCTATCACGGCCATCTGGCCCTGGGTCACGATGTGCTGGGTGTGTTCCTCTCCTGGGATGGCGGCAACTACGAAGACGCGCTGCTCATCAGCGAAGAGCTGCTGCGCCAGGACAAGTTCACCAGCATTCACATCGAGAAGCATGAGATCGAAGCCCGCGACACCAAGCTGGGGCCGGAGGAAATCACCTACGACATCCCCAACGTCGGTGAAGACGCGCTCAAGGACCTCGATGAGTTCGGCATCGTCCGCATTGGCGCGGAAGTCGGGCCGAACGACATCCTCGTTGGCAAGATCACCCCGAAGGGCGAGAAAGAACTCAGCCCGGAAGAAAAGCTGCTCCGTGCCATCTTCGGCGAGCAGGCCCGCGAGGTCAAGGACTCGTCCCTGCGGCTGCCGCACGGCGAGAAGGGCAAGGTCGTCGATGTCAAGACCTTCACCCGCGAAGAGCATCCTGACCTGCCGGCCGGCGTCGAGAAGATGGTGCGCGTCAGCGTCGCCCAGAAGCGCAAGCTGACCGTCGGCGACAAGATGGCCGGCCGTCACGGCAACAAGGGTGTCATCTCCAAGATCGTCCCCATCGAAGACATGCCCTATCTGGAAGACGGCCGCCCGGTCGAGATCATCCTCAACCCGCTGGGCGTCCCCGGCCGTATGAACATCGGCCAGGTCCTGGAAATCCACCTCGGCTGGGCGGCGGATCGCCTCGGCTTCCGCGCCATCACCCCGGTGTTCGACGGCGCGAAGGAGCATGAAATTCAGGCTGAACTCGGTCGCGCCTGGCTGATCGACCGCGCCTGGAATGTCATCACCGACCGCGCCTGGGAGTGGATCAAGGGTTTCGACTACGACCCCGAAGAAATCGAGGATGAGAACGAAGTCCGCCGCCTGTATGTCCACAACTGGCTGGGCGAGAACGCCCGCTATGACGCTGAAAAGCTGCTCTCCGACATGGGTTATGCCCGTCGGTCGGTGCTGGCCGAGTGGCTGCTCGAACGAGGTTTCAACCCTGACGAAACGCTGGTCTTCGATCCCAGCGGTCTGTCCTCAACCGAGCGCCTGAAGCGCGATGCCGCCCTGCTGAATGCCTGTTTCCGCTTGTGGATCGAATGGGCGAACCCCGAATTCGTCATCCCCGAAGGCGTCGAGTTGACCGAACTTCAGCGTCTCGCCGATCAGGTGATGTTCGATACAGGCAGGCCGCTCCCGATCTACGGCAAGCACACGCTCTATGATGGCCGCACGGGTGAGAAGTTCGACCGTCCTGTCACCGTCGGCATGATCCATATGCTCAAGCTGGCCCACCTTGTCGAAGACAAGGTTCATGCCCGCTCGACCGGCCCGTACAGCCTCGTCACTCAGCAGCCGTTGGGCGGCAAGGCTCAGTTCGGCGGCCAGCGCTTCGGCGAAATGGAAGTCTGGGCGCTGGAAGCCTACGGCGCGGCCTACACGCTCCAGGAAATGCTCACCGTCAAATCCGACGATGTGCAGGGGCGCGTCAAGACCTACGAGGCCATCGTCAAGGGCGAGCCGATTGAAGAACCGGGCATCCCCACCAGCTTCCGCGTGCTGGTGAAGGAACTCCAGAGCCTCGGCCTGGCGGTCGAAGCCGTCAGCGAAAGCGGCGAGGTTATCCGCTTCGGCAAGGACGAGGAGAAGCAGCGTGCCCCCAAGATGACCACGGGCCTGCTCAGCCTGGCCGGGGACACCATCGAATAGGCGGGTTGCATACCGCAGGTTCAATCTCGACGGACGGTCGCGCAGACCGTCCGTTTTGATTCCGGCGCTATAATGAAGTCATGCTGTAGAGAAGGGCTGCTTATGCCAAAGTCCGATTTCAGCCCCGTTCACGAAAACCAGGTGCTGGCGACCGGCGTCGCCTTCGAGGACTATCTGGAGCGATTTTCGGGGCTTCACTGCGAACTGGTCGAAGGAACGGTCATCCAGATGTCACCTGCATCCTTCCGTCACAACGAGGTGGTTCAGTATCTCACGCTGCTGCTCCGCACCTTTTTCACCTTTCGTCCCATCGGCACGGTCATCCCACAGCCCTTCACCCAGCGGCTGCCGGGTATCGAAAGCTACCGCGAACCGGACTTGATGGTCGTCCTCAAATCCAGCAGCAGCACTCTGCACCCGACCTACCTGGACGGCCCGGCTGATCTCTGCGTCGAGGTCGTCTCCCCCGGCACCGAAGATGCCGACCGCGGCCAGAAGTTCGTCGAGTATGAAAAAGGCGGCGTGGGCGAATACTGGATCATCGATCACCTCCGGCGCGATGCGCTGCTCTACCGTCGCGGCGCGGAGGGTTTCTTCGAGCGCCAGATGCCTGCTGCCGACGGTCTGTATCGCACGCCGCTGCTGCCCGGTTTCCTGCTGGATACCGCCGTTCTCTGGCGCGAACCGCTGCCCGATCCGGTCGCCATCGTCGATGCCGTGCGCGGCTTCATCGGAGCCTGAATGCGCCTGCATCCCCGCCACGCCTGGAACCTCACCCCCGCCGAGGCCATCGCCCTGCAGAAGCAGCTTGC
>JAEUQZ010000053.1 GCA_016788965.1 Anaerolineae bacterium
CACCATCGATCCCACCCACCGATGAGCCTACAGCGACTCGCGTCCCAGTTTTCCCACTCGGCTGACGATTCGCCTATAAGCGCGGCGAGGGGATCGACTGATCCCCTCGCGCGTGAATTCCCGGTGTTGGAAGCAGTCTATGGGCCGCTGACAGTGGCATAGCCGCTAGCGGCCCAGTCGTTCATCCCGCCAGCCATGCTCGTGACCTGGGTGAAGCCAGCCTGGAGCAGAACATCGCGCCCGCTCTGGCTGCGATTGCCAGAGCGACCGACGACCACGATATCGCGGTCACGGGGCACTTCGCTCAACCGGCTGGATAGTTCGCCCAATGGAATCAGCGTCGCATTCTCGATATGCACCGCATCCCATTCATCCGGTTGGCGCACATCCAGGATGAAAGCGCCCTGGTCGCGCATGGTCGCCGCCTGCGAGACGGGAATCTCCAACGGCAGCGTGCCCTGCGTGACGGGAGCCGATTGCGGACTCAATGATCCGGATGCCAGTACCAGCACCGCGACCAGAACCACCGCTGCCGCGCCAGTCAGGAGCCAGCGCACTGGCAAGGCGCTGGACTTCGCGCTTGATTTAGCTCTCGACTTTGAACTCATGTTTTCCCTTCTTGAACCGATGTGAACGAGATGGTTTCCCTTTAGACGCCGCTGGGGCTGTCTCCCTTTCGCAGCAGACCGCGGATTTCCTCAGCATGTTCCTCCTCGTGGGAGTAGATCACGCCGATCAACCCACGGAGCGATCCCCGCGCACCCCAGGGATAGGTCATCTCCGTATCGAGATGCGACTCCGGGATGGCTTCCAGCGCCGCGCAGAGTTCAGTGCGGGCGACTTCCCATTCACGGCGAGTTTGCTCGTGGCTCAGGTCGGCGCGGGTTTCCACCGAGCGGGCATTGTACTCATTGATCCCCCGATAGGAGGCAATCGCCGCGTCCGAGCCTTCCAGGAAGGCCCGCAGCGAAGCGGTCACGGCTTCATCCCAGCCGGTCAGATGCGCCAGCACCTGACGGATCGTCCAACCGGGATAGATGTCCCGCCCGCGGTCGGCCAATCCCAACACGAGCAGCATCTCAGCGCGTGATTTATCCAGTTCTCGGAGCAAGTCCGCTTTGTTCATGTGTGACCTCATCCTCTCGGCCGCTTGAAGACAGCCCGCGCGCCCTGGTCGCCATGCCACTCGAAGTGCATCAGTTCCCAGCCGCCGCTGGCATACTTGTTGAGGTGTTCGGTGTACTTGTCCGCTTTGAGATGTTCATCGACTTGCAGCGTGCCGCCATTCGGATTAGGTTCTGGAGCCTGCACGTAGACTACCAGGTATTCCCACTTCTGCATGGTCTGGCCTCCGATCCTCGATCCTCTAGCATGTGCGTTAAGCTGCCTAACGATAACTCCAAATTCCGCCACGACCAATGCCACCTGACGCAAAGCGAAACACAGCCGTTGTCCAATCTCCGCCGGGAAGCGTGAAGTGACATTCGACACTTGTTCGCCCTACTGAACTGGATCGATAATGAGGTTGATTCTTTGCTGCTCACATGATAGCGGCGGAATTCAACACCATACCAACTGTAACCGCCGAGAGAAGGACTTGAGTCAACTCAGGTTCCCACTCTCGGCTTTTATTTTGTACCGAAAGGATGAAGGTCATGCCAGGCAATGCTCAGACGCTCAAGTCAGAAGAACTTGACGCCCTGAAAGCCCGCTCCCGTCCATTGTCGGAAGACGTGCTGGCCGAACGGGTACTGGAAAAAGAAGGTCGCCACATCTTCCGGGCGCTCCGCAAGACCGACCGCGCATTTGCTGCGGCGCTGGATATCGATGAACAGGGCGGCATCCCAGAGCCGGAATACGAGTTTGTCGAAATCACGCTCATCAGCCCCAAAGACTTCGAGTACACGCCGAAGATCACTCCCGAAGACAAGAAGGCTGCCAAACCCATCGATGCGAAACTGGCGAAACACGAATCCTATTTCGCGTATGATCGCGGACTGCTCTCCCCGACAACGATCCATGCCGAGGCGGAGGCCGCGGAACTGCCCGCCGTGATCGATCACCGCTCCACCCAATCACCAGTCAAGGATCAAGGTACTCGCGGTACGTGCGTGGCTCATGCCTGCATGGGGTTGCTGGAAGCCTACCAGCACATCGAGGATGATCTCTCCGAGCAGTACACCCACTACAAGTTCAACATCTTCTCCGGACGCCCGCAAAACACCGACAGCGGGCTGAAAACAACTGACGCTGCCCCGTACCTGGCCCGCAGCGATGGACGCACCTGCCTCGAACGCGAGTGGCCGTATATTCCCAACCAATCCACCATCAATACGATGGTCGCGGCCGGGACGTATGCCCCTCCGCAGGCGGCGGTGAACAACCAGCGCTACGGCATCGGAGCCTACAAGATCATCGACGACAAAGGACTGACGGGCGAGAGCATCAAGAACACCCGTTATCTGGAGGCTCTGCTCTACCAGGGCTATAACATCGTCTTTGGCTGCTATGCCTCCTGGGATGATAAAGACAACAACGGCGTACTCGATCCGCTGCTGAACAGCAATGGCTCCCCGGTCAGCAATGCCGGCCATGCCATGCTCATTGTGGGCTACAACCGCACCAATCAGTACTTCATCGTCAAGAATAGCTGGGCAGCGACCTGGGGTCACAGCGGCTACGGCTACTTCAGCTATGACTTCCTTCGCTCCTGCGCCAAGTACGGCTTCGTGATCGATTCGGTCGTGCCGGCCGCGCCGCCTCTCCCGGTTCCACGCAAACTGGTCATGGCTCCGTTCAGCACCGACAAGATCAGCCGGGCGAACCTGCGGGCTGCCGTCGTCTTCTTCCGCACCTCATCCGGGCGCTATGCCGTCGCCGAAGCCTATGCCGGGGATAACCTGTACCTGCGGAATCTGCGGGTCTACAACGCCAACGGCACGATCCACCTGGAACGGGACACGCTGGTGATCCGCAGTTCCTATCTCTGCGATCTGGACACCGCGCGAGAAACCAGTCTGAACGCCGATTTCTGGTGGGAGGGTGTCAGCCCAGGGGTGCATTTCCTCGTCCCACGCAACGGCGCCGCGGCCTGTATCGTCTACAACATCGCCAATCTGAATGCGGCTATGATCAACGGCATGAGTATGACCACATCCGCCGTGGATTCGCGCATCCTGCAATACGCGGTTATCGTAGGCAAGACGACAGGCGGACGGCCGTTCAAGATTCTGGTACACGCCAAGCCGGGCAACATGCTGCAACTCTCGTATGTCGAAGTCTATGAGAATAGCGGCGCGCGCTACAAATACGGTCAGGGTATTATGGTTCCGTCGTCGTGGACCTACAACCTGGACAGCCTGACGCTTTCGGGCGGCAGCAATGCCGACATCTGGTGGCATGTCATCTCGAACAACGTCGGCTTCCTGGAACGCTACTCGACGGCCACCATGCGCCTGCTCTGGACTCTGTGAGGATATGATGGTCGATTTTCGTGCTGGTGACATCGATCAGATCGATCTGCCTCTGGGGGAAGACCGCACACTGGAGTCGCTGCGTCAGGCCGTCGTCCCGCCCTTCGTGATGATTGTGCCCTTTCTGGAACTCCCGGAGAGCGTGGAACTCGTCCGTCAGGAGGGACTGGATGAAGACGGCATTCACGGCTGCGTCTTCACCTTGCGCGGGGTGGCGATAGACCGCGGCACACTGCGAGTCGGTTTTCGTGATCTCCGCAGCGGCAAGGTCGTCATCGAACGCACCATCCCTGTCGAGGTGCGCTAGATCAGGCTGAACTATCACCAGACAGTCAGGTAAGCGGAAGCGCCGCCTCCGGCTGGGGCGGCGCTTCTGTCCACAGCCATCCACCCTGCCGGGCGGACTGCCACAGGTTCAATCACCCACTCCAGAATACACGGCCAGCACCGCCGGAACCGGGTCGAAGCTGGCGACGATCACTTCGCGCTCTGCGCCCGTTCCCAGCACCATCAGGGTCGAGCCGCCGCCATCCAGGTTGAGCGCCGTCTGGATGCCCAACCCGGCCCCGGCCAGATAGCTGCTCAGGTTTTCCAGAGTCAGGCCGAAGAAAGGCGTCGCCATCAATAGAATGCGGCCCTGGTCGTCCTGAGCGACGACCGTTCGGCGCGAGGGGAATTCCTGCCGCTCCGACTGGAACGCCGCCAATCCATCCAGCACCAGCATCGGGAAGGCCTGGACAGCCTGTTCCAGCGGCTCGCCCTGATAGGGTTCGCGCAGGTTGGAGCGCACCCGTGCCACGCCGTCCTGCACCAGAAAAGTCCCACCGCGGTCGATGTAACTGCTGCCATAGACCACGCCATCACTGATCAGCAGGCCAAGAATGCGGTTCTCCGGGTCGAAGAAGTTGGCGTTGACGATCACGGCGGCATCAGGCAGCAGTTCCGCCCATTCGCTCGCCCGCAGCGGTTCGCCAGGGCGGTAATGGGCGCGGAAGCGATATTGAGATGGATCGACCCGCACCACGACAATCTGCGAGCTGATCGACTCGGTATCTGGTTGCAAGGTGCGCCGTTCCAGCCCTGGAGCCAGAGATTCCCATTCGTCATCTGGCGATTCGCTGATAACCGGAGTCTCGGTCGGGGCTGGAGTGATGGTTGGCTGCACGCCCAATACCAGGCTGCATCCACCCAAAGATATTAAAATTGCTATAACCATTACAAGGAATTTGCAAGGTCGCTTGTATACGCTATGAGCAGCGTTACAATCTTGAGCCAGTACACCTGTTTGTTGGATCGGCATCAACCGGATTTCCCTTTTCACTCCTGTACGAGAAAGAGTCTGGAAAGTGGCCCAATCTGTGGAGATCGATTTTAGCAAATACAGTGCCCTGGCTGTGGAAGATGATGCAGGGGGTATGGCAATCATCGGCGTGATGATGCGCCATCTGGGCTTGCAGGCCTATATGAACACCAACGGTGAAGGCGTCGTCGAACTGGCGATTGCCATGCGTCCCCATCCGCACATCATCTTCCTGGACCTCAATCTGCCGAAAACCAATGGCTATGAGGTCCTCAAGAAAATCCGCGCCGAAGAGCGACTGAAAGGCGTTCTCGTCGTGGCCGTCACTGCACAGGACGCCGACACGGAGATTCCGAAGTGTATGGCGGCCGGGTTCGACGGTTTCATCGGCAAGCCGATCAGCCGCACCCGCTTCCCACGGCAGCTTCGCCGCATCCTCAGCGGCGACCCGGTGTGGGAGACGTACTGATCGGGTATCAGCGATTTTGATCCAGGTTCATCATCCATTACAATAGAACCTGTTGGAAAATTCGCCCATCCTGGCACAGCGGCATCACGGCGGGGAACATGCTCGGTGAACGGCTGCGCGCGGCGCGACATGCTCGATTCGTAGGACGTTTAGCCGAAAAGCAGGTCTTTGAAGAGGCCCTGCGGGCCGCGCAGCCGCCCTGGCATGTGCTGCATCTGTTCGGCCCCGGCGGGGTCGGCAAGACGACTCTGCTTCAAGAATTCGCCCTCCTTTGTGAACGAGAAGCCATCCCTTGTGCATATCTGGATGTTCGCAGCACTGAACCCGCGCCCCAGGCCTTCGTCGAAGCGCTGACGCGGGCGGTGGGTGCGTCCAACCAGGACGGTCTGCTGGTTCAACTGGCAACGCATCCGCGTTACGTCATTCTGATCGACACCTACGAAGCGCTCGCGCCGCTGGACGACTGGCTGCGAGAGATATTCCTGCCCACCCTGCCCGAATCCACGCTGGTGGTACTGGCCGGACGCGATGCGCCCACCGCTGCCTGGCGGGCTGATCCGGGTTGGCAAAGCCTGATGCAGGTGATCTCGCTCCGCAATCTCGATTCCAGCGACAGCCTGGATTATCTGGCGCGACGGCAGGTTCCCGGTGAGCAGCACAAAGCCGTGCTGAGCTTTACCTACGGCCATCCATTGGCGCTGTCACTGGTGGCGGATGTCTTCGCCCAGCGGCGTGACATCCAGTTCCAGCCGGACGAAATGCCGGATGTTGTCCGCACGCTGCTCGATAAGTTCATCCAGAAGCTGCCAGGGCCGCAGCACCGTTCCGCGCTGGAAGCCTCTGCTCTGGTGCGCCTGATGACCGAGTCGCTGCTGGCCGCCATGCTGGACATCGATGACGCTCATGAGCTGTTCGTCTGGCTGAGCAGCCTGTCGTTCATGGAAACCGGCACGGAAGGTGTCTTCCCGCACGATCTGGCCCGCGAGGCGCTGGCGACCGATCTGCGCTGGCGTAACCCGGAACGCTACACGGAACTGCACCAACGTGCCCGCAAGCATTACTTCGAGCGCTTCCTGCAAACGGCTGGCCCGGTGCAGCAGCGGGTGCTGCTGGATTACATCTTCCTGCACCGGGACAATCCCCTGGTCAAACCTTACTTCGAGTGGCAGTCGGGCGCAAACGTCATCGCTGACGCGCTTCAGCCGACGGACATCGCCATCCTCACCGCTATCGTCCAGAAGCACGAAGGGCAGGACTCGGCCCGGATAGCGTCGTACTGGTTTTCACGCCAACCGGATACCGTGATCGTCATGCGCGATAACAAGCGCCAGCCGGTCGGCTTTGTGATGATGCTGGCGCTGCACCGCGCCACGCCGGACGATATCGCTTTCGACCCGGCAGTGCGGGCAGCGCGGAACTACCTTCAGAACAACACCGCGCTGCGACCAGGCGAATCGGCGACCCTGTTCCGCTTCTGGATGGAACGGGACACCTATCAGGAAGTCTCACCCGTACAGACTCAGATTTTCCTGAGCATGGTGCGCCATTACCTCTCGACGCCTGGGCTGGCCTTCACCTTCCTACCCAGCGCCGACCCGGACTTCTGGATGCTGGCTTTCTCCTATGCCGATCTCGCCCGGCTGCCCCAGGCAGACTTCACCGTCGATGGGCGGCGCTACGGCGTTTACGGCCACGATTGGCGTATCGTCCCGCCCATCGCCTGGCTGGAATTGATGGGTGAGCGCGAGGTCAGTTCGCAGGCGAATGCCACCCCGCCGCCGCCTGTCGAACAGGTCATCGTGCTGAGCGAGTCCGAGTTCGCCGAAGCGGTGCAGGCGGCGCTGCGGGATTATGCCCGCCCGGATATGCTCCACAGCAACCCGCTGCTGCGCTCCAAGCTGGTGATGGAAGCCAGCGGCTTGAATGCCGATGAAAACGCGCGGGCCGCGGCGCTGCGCGATCTGCTCCGGGCGACAGCCGAATCGATGCAGCAGTCCCCGCGTGAGGCCAAGTTCTACCGCTCGCTGTATCATACGTACTTCCAGCCTGCCCCGACCCAGGAACAGGCCGCCGAAATCCTCGACCTGCCCTTCTCCAGCTACCGGCGTCACCTCAAGAGCGGCATCACCCGCGTCACCGAGATTCTCTGGAACCAGGAGATCAAGTGAGCAAAAAGTGAGCAGTGGTTGATCTGGTGATCGATCACCGCCCTGCCCTACACTCCGAATCAATATCCGGCATGATTTGGAGGAAGCCCAGCATGGCAAGTCAGGATTATCACTTCATCACCATCTGGCGGATGCAGTCCACCTGCGAGGAAATCTATCGCATTCTGAGCAACGCGACCGATCTGGTGCGCTGGTGGCCGTCGGTTTACCTGGATGTGCAGGAGACCGCGCCGGGGCAGCCGGATGGCCTGGGCCGTCAGATCAGCCTGTACACCAAAGGCTGGCTGCCCTACACGCTGCGCTGGCAGTTCACCGTCAGCAAGGTCAATCCGCCGCAGGGAATGCGGCTGGATGCGGTCGGCGATTTCGTGGGGCGCGGCATCTGGACGTTCGAGCAGGACGGGGATTTCGTCAACATCGTCTATGACTGGAAAATCCAGGCGGAGAAGCCGCTGCTGCGCCGCCTCTCCTGGCTGCTCAAGCCGATCTTCTCGGCCAACCATCACTGGGCAATGCGGAAGGGTGAAGAGAGTCTGCGGCTGGAACTGGCCCGCCGCCGCGCCCGCACGCCGGAAGAACTCGCCCGCGTCCCGGCTCCGCCCCAGCCCACCTGGGTGATCCGCAAAGCATCAAATCCGCTCAAATCCCGCGCCTGATCCGCTTATTCCACGCGGCGGGACGCGGGGCAAACGCGCTCCGTCGCGTTGTTGGGTCAGCAGGCCGATGCTACAATCAGGAACAGTGCAGCCGACTCGACCCAACGAACGGATAGGCTCCGATGAAACGAAAGACGCGCGGCGAGGCCGAAGCCGAATTCACCCGCGCCATCATTAAGTTCGAGAAGGATTTCCTGGGGCGCGGCCCGGTGGATGCCCGCACATTCTTCCTGCACGACATGATCCTGGTGCGTTTGCAGGGTATCCTCACGCCCGCGGAATACAAGCTGGCCGAAAAACCCGAAGGCAAAACCCTGGTCAAGGAAACGCGCCGCCAGCTCTTCGAGACCTCCCGTCCGCTGCTGGAAACCATCGTCCGCGACGTGACCGGCTGCAAACTCATCAGCCTGCACACCGACATGAGCACCAAGACCGGAGAGCGCATCATCGTCCTGACGGTCGATGCCGACCTCTCCAACCAGTTCCCCTGATCCTTCGCCTCTCACAAAACTTTCATCAAAATAGGCATCACCCCCCAATAATGAGGGGGTGGACACACCAGAAGTCATGCTATAGTGGCGGCAAGTCCAATCCACATGATTGGACTTTTTCACGACCGGATTTCGGCAGACCAAGCGAAACGTTACCAGACGTTGCAACGGGTCGCAGTGTAGGCCGGCATCCCCTCTGAACTCACCCACAATGAGAGGGGAGTCCGGTAGGGTTTGTCGGCCTTATTCTTTGCACACCAGGACGAAAACACAGGAATGCTCACCAAACCAGCTACGACCGATCAGAAATCGGCCCAGCCCGCCGCCACCAACTGGCACATGCTTGACATCCAGCAGGTGTTGAGCAGGCAGACCGTAACGCCCGAATCGGGACTTTCCGAAAGCGAAGTCCAGGCGCGGCTCCTGAAAGTCGGCCCGAATGAATTGGTCGAAAAAGGGCTGAAGAGTCCGTTCGCCATCCTCTGGGAACAACTGACCAACCCCCTGGTGCTGCTGCTCATCGCCGCTGCCGCCATTTCGCTGCTGCTGGGCAAAGTGGACAGCGTGATCGCCATCATGGCGATTGTCGTCCTCAACGCCGTGCTGGGCGTGGTGCAGGAATACCGCGCGGAACAGGCGATGGCCGCGCTCAAGAAGATGGCCGCGCCGCTGGTGCGCGTTCGCCGCGCGCAGAAGGTAATGGATATCGCCGCGCGTGATCTCGTCCCCGGCGACGTGGTGCTGCTGGAAGCGGGCAGCGTCGTCCCAGCCGACTCGCGCATCATCGAGTCGGCTAATCTTCAGGTGCAGGAAGCCTCCCTCACAGGTGAATCGCAGCCCGTCGAAAAGCAGCAGTGCGTCCTGCATGAACCGAACGTGCCACTCGGCGACCGCCTCAATATGCTCTACATGGGCACATCCGTGACCTATGGACGCGGTACGGCCGTCGTCGTCGAGACGGGCATGAGTACCCAGCTTGGCCGCATCGCCGAACTAATCCAATCAGTCGAGAACGAACCCACCCCGCTTCAGCGCCGCATGAACGAACTCGGCAAGGTGCTGCTGATCGTCGCTGTCGTGGTGATGGTCATCGCCTTCATCATCGGCGTCATCACCGGGCAGCCGATTGTGCCCCCAGCGGACGATCCGCAGGCCGAATCGGTGCTGCTCAACGCGGTGGCGATTGCCGTCGCCGTCGTGCCGGAGGGTCTGCCCGCGGTCGTGACGGTGGCGCTGGCGCTCGGCGCGCAGCGGATGCTCCGCCGCAAGGCCCTGATCCGCAAGCTGCCCGCCGTGGAAACGCTCGGTTCAGTCACGACCATTTGCTCGGATAAGACGGGCACACTCACCGAGAACAGGATGACTGTAACCGTCGTCGATGTCTTCGGCAAGACCGCGCCGCTGGTCGATGTCCTCCAGCGGGGCGAATTGCTGCGTGCCATGAACGGCAGCGGAGTTCCCCAACCGGAGGATACTGCCCAGGCGCTCCTGCTGGCGGGCAACGCGCTCTGCAATGACGCCATCCTGGAAACCGAAGGAAATGACAGCTTCAAAGCCGTGGGCGACCCGACCGAGGGCGCTCTGGTGATCGCCGCCGCTCGCTTCGGCATTCCCAAACCACATCTCGAAGAACTCTTCCCGCGCGTTGGCGAGGTTCCGTTCTCGTCGGAACGCAAGCGCATGACCACGGCGCACCGCCTGAACGAGGATGTCAGGCCGCTGGAGGGCATCGAGGGCTACCTCAAGCAGCTTCTCGGCCAGTTGGACCGGCAGTACATCGCCTTCACCAAAGGCGCGGTGGACAGCCTGCTGGATGTCTGCGACCGGGTATGGGTCGGTGGACAGCCTACGCCGCTAAATGCCGAACTCCGACAGCGCATTGAAGAAACCAACAATGAACTCGCCCAGAAGGGGCTGCGCGTGCTGGGTATGGCCCTGCACCGCCTACCGGAACTGCCGGCCTCGTGGACGCCGGAAACGGTCGAGAAAGACATGATCTTCGTCGGCATGGTCGGCATCATCGACCCGCCGCGCCCGGAAGTCCGTGACGCTGTAGCCAAGTGCCGCACGGCTGGCATCCGCCCGGTGATGATTACCGGCGACCATCCGCTGACGGCGCTGAACATCGCCCGCGACCTGGGCATTGCTGGAGAGAAGGATACCGTCCTGACCGGGCACGAACTCAGCCAGATGTCACAGAAGCAGCTTGAGGATGTGGTCGAAAAAGTATCGGTCTACGCCCGCGTCTCGCCAGAACACAAACTCAACATCGTGCAGGCGCTCCAGACCAAAGGCCACATCGCCGCCATGACGGGCGATGGCGTGAACGACGCCCCCGCCCTGAAACGCAGCGACATTGGCGTGGCGATGGGCATCACCGGGACGGCCGTCTCTAAAGAAGCCTCGGATATGGTCATCGTCGATGACAACTTCGCCACCATCGTCAGCGCGGTGGAAGAAGGCCGCACCATCTACGACAATGTGCGCCGCTTCGTCAAGTACCTGATGGCGAGCAACACGGGCGAACTGTTCGTGCTGCTGGCCTCCCAGTTGGTGGCGGGCATGAGCCTGCCGCTGACCACGCTGCAAATCCTGTGGATGAATCTGATTACCGACGGCATCCCGGCGCTGGCGCTGGGTGTCGAGCAGGCCGAGCGTGGCGGCATGAACCGCCCACCCTACGCCCCGAACGAGAGCATCTTCGGGCGCGGCCTGGCGCGGCACATCGTCATCGTCGGCCTGCTGCTGGGCTTGAGCGGTCTGCTGCTGGGTGTCTGGGCCTTCGGCAATTACCAGAACGGCGTCCCGACCTACCAGGCGAACACCTGGAATACGATGGTGTTCATCTTCCTGACGATTGCCCAGATGGGGCACGCCCTCGGCCTGCGCTCGCACCGGGAATCGACCTTCTCGGTCGGCTTCTTCGGCAACCGCGTGCTGATCGGCGCGGTCATCGTGACCATCATCCTTCAGTTGATCGCCGTCTACACGCCGTTCTTCAACCAGATTTTCAACACGACGCCGCTGACGCTGGAACAACTGGCGATCTGTCTCGTCCTCAGCACCATCGTCTTCTGGGGCGTTGAACTGGAGAAATTGTTCATGCGGCGCGGCGTCCTGAAATAACGGCGCATCCTGGAAACCTATCGGTAACGTTTAGTTCGATTGGTGTTTTGGTCTGGCTTAGCGTAATGATAAGGGAGAGGTTCGTATGCAAGCCAATTCAGTAAAGACAGTCCTGCTGCTCGGTCTCCTGACCGGCCTGCTGGTCATGATCGGCTCGGCGCTCGGCGGAACAGGCGGCATGATTATCGCCTTCATCTTCGCCATCGCGCTCAACATGGGAGCCTGGTGGTTCTCGGACAGCATCGCGCTCAAGTTCAGCGGCGCGAAGGAAGTCAGCGAAACCGAAGCCCCAGAACTCCACCGCATGGTGGCGGTGCTGGCCGAACGCGCCAAGCTGCCCAAGCCGCGCGTCTACATGATCGACAGCCCGATGCCCAACGCCTTCGCCACCGGCCGCAACCCGGAAAAGGGCGTCGTGGCCGTGACGACGGGCATCACCCAGATTTTGACCCGCGACGAACTGTCCGGCGTGATCGCCCATGAACTGGCGCACATCAAGCACCGCGACACGCTGATCTCCAGCATCGCGGCCACCATCGGCGGCGCGATTTCGATGCTGGCCGACATGGCGATGTGGTCGATGATCTTCGGCGGTTTCGGCGGCGGTGACGACGAAGACAGCCCCGGCGGAGTCGCGGGCGGCCTGCTGACCCTCATCCTGGCCCCGATTGCCGCGCTGCTGATCCAGATGGCGATTTCGCGCTCGCGCGAGTTCGTCGCCGATGAAGGCGGCGCGCGCATCCTGGGCGATCCCATGCCGCTGGCGAACGCGCTGGAAAAGCTGGAGAACTGGCAGCACAGCCGCCTCGCCCAACCGGTGCACGTCAATCCGGCCACATCGCACATGTACATCGTCAACCCGATGATGGGCGGCGGCCTGATCGGCCTGTTCCGCACACACCCGCCGACTGCCGACCGCATTGCCCGCCTCCGCGCCATGTCCGAGGCGGTGAGCTGGCGCGGCAGCCGCGCGGAAATCTAACGCCGGATGCGCGGCGCATTCTCCTGGACATTGAACCGGGTCGGGGCGCGGAAGGACTGTGCCCCACCCTCACCAGAATCGATAGTATTGTGAGGATAAAGAGGTCTACAAGGTAATGATGTTTGACGATGCGCTTTTAGAAGAACGCCTGCCGAAAGGCCTATCCCGCACTGCCATACGGCTCGAAGAATGGGACGATGGTCATGCCCGCGCCGAACGGCGGCGTTCTTCCCGGAGCGGCAAAGCCGAAGTGAGCTTCGGCGACGAAACTGAAGACAGCGAAATCGAATGGATCCGTCGTGACAAACGCCGCGAGCCGCGTTACGACCGCTCCAAACGAGCCTGAAGTAAAACGGAGTAACAGCCTATGAAATGCCCAGTGGATGGAAGCGATCTGGTTATGTCGGATCGCCAGGGAATCGAGATCGACTACTGCCCGAAGTGCCGGGGCGTCTGGCTCGACCGCGGCGAACTCGACAAGATCATCGAACGCAGCGTCGGTCAGACCGCAGCCTCAGCGCCCGCGCCTGTCGAACGCCGCGAACCGCCCCGCGAGTACCGCGAGGAGTCCCGCCAGCGCTCGGATGATCGGCGCGACTATGATGACGATGATCGTCACAAGCCCAAGAAGCGCAAGTCGTTCCTGGACGACATCTTCGACTTCTAGTCCAGGCGGTCAAGCGGTGGGAGTTCCCACCGAGGAGCAGAATCCATGAAAGCCAGTGACCTGATGAGCGAGCCGTTCGCCATCCTCGAACAGGACACCCCCGTCGAGGACATCATCCACCAGATGAGCCGCAGCCGGACTACCAGCCTGCCCGTGGTCGATGCCAGACAGCGTGTGATCGGAATGGTCAGCCAGCGCGATGTCTTCGCGCGGAGCTATGCCCTCGCCGGCCACGAACAGGACGATGCGTTGCTCGGCCTGTACGCCACCGATGTGATGAATCCCGATGTCATCTGTGTGGAAGATAACCAGGCCATCAGCGATGTCGCCTGGGTGATGGTGCAGTACAACCTGGACATCGCGCCTGTGGTTCACCAGGGGACGCTGGTGGGCATCATCTCGCGCGGTGATCTTATCCGCCTGATCGGATGGGCGATGTAAGCCCATTCCCTCCGGGACGAGGTAGCGTCGTTTTCCCCGACGGAATTCAGGTTTAGTGTGGAACGGGGATCAGAAACGCAACAGGGGCGCGGCCATTGGGCCGCGCTTCTGCGTTCAATACAGACGGCGCCGGTTGCGCTGGTAAACCCACTCGCGGCGATCCACCGGCGGTGGCTGCGGGGTCAGCCGCACGAATATCCAGGCCAGCGCCGCCCCGAACACGAAGCCGCCAATATGCGCGAAGAAGGCCACCCCGCCGCTCTGCGTATCGACCCCCAGCGAAGTCACCCCGCTGAACAACTGCATGACGAACCAGAACCCCAGCACGTATAGCGCCGGGATTTCCGTCAACTGGCTGAAATAACCCAGCAGGATCAGCCCGCGCACGCGCACCCCCGGAAACAGCACCAGATACGCCCCCAGCACCCCGGCAATCGCGCCGCTGGCTCCCACCAGCGGGATCGGCGAGCCTGGATCGATCAGGATTTGGGCGATGCCCGCCGCGAAGCCGCAGGCGAAATAGAATATGACGTAGAGGATTTTGCCGAGGCGGTCTTCCACATTGTCGCCAAAAATCCACAGATACAGCATATTGCCCAGGATATGCGCCCACCCGCCGTGGAAGAACATGCTGCGGATGAAGTCCAAGATGGTATCGACCGAAAAGGGTTGGCTGCTGGCGGACGCGGGCACAATCGCCTGCGTCACGAACACCTGCGTCAGATCGCGCTGCGAGAGTGTTAGCTGGCCGAGGAAGATGACGGCATTGATGCCTATCAGAATATAGGTCACATAAGGCACGCGCCGCGGCGGGTTGAGGTCATACAGCGGGAGCATGGCGGTTCTCCTCCAGGCGACCGAACGCCCCGATTATACCGCCAGCCCCTTCATTCAACAGCAGTTCGTCAATCCACGTAGGTGACGCGGCGCGGCGGCGGATTGAACATGGTGTAGATGAAGGCCAGCACCAGCCCGCCGATGAATCCGCCGATATGGGCGAAGTACCCTACTCCGCCGAGCATCTCGGTGTTCAGCGCGAGCAGGCCATTGAACAACTGAAGGATGAACCAGTAGCCCAGCACCACCAGCGCCGGGATGTGATAGAAGCGCGGAAAGAAGCGGAACCAGATGATAAGGACGCGGATGCGCGTACCCGGATACAGGATCAGGTAGCTGCCCAGCACGCCGGCAATCGCGCCGCTGGCCCCGATGTTCGGGATGCACTGGTTCGAGGTGACGACCACCTGCGCGGCGGCGGCCAGCGCCCCCCACACCAGATACAGCACCAGGAAGCGGATGTGCCCGAAGTATTCTTCGACGTTGCGCCCGAAAATCCACAGGAAGGTCATGTTCCCGGCCAGATGAATCCACCCGCCATGCATGAACAGACTCCGCAGCGTATCCAGCACCACCTCGCCGTTGAGTCCGCTGCTCGCCACCTGACAGGGAACCAGCGCCAGCGCCATGTAACTGCGGTACAGTTCCGTGGGCGGCAGCGTCAACTGCCACAGGAACACCAGCGCGTTGACTGCGATCAGGCCGTAGGTGACATACATCGGCTTGCGAACCGGATGCAGGGTATTGACGGGGAGCATCATCGCCCTCCTTGAACACGCGACCAACCATTCTGGTTGTCGAGCAGCGCATCTATCGTCACACGGCTATACGCAAACCAGCGACAGCCTGTTGCGGGACATTGAATCAAAAGGAGTACGCCAGGGCATACTCCTTAAGAACACCGCAATCCGCGATCCTACCGCTGATCGACCGGAACCCAGGGCAGATCCATCGGGCCGGTGTAGGTCACATCCGGGCGGATCAGGCGGTTGTTGGCAAACTGTTCCATGACGTGGGCCGACCACCCCGCCACGCGCGACATAGCGAACAGTGGCGTGAACATATCCACGTCGATGTTCAGCGTGTACAGCACGATGGCGCTGTAGTAGTCCACGTTCGGATACAGCTTGCGCTCGATGAAGTACGAGTCGGCGCGGGCGGTATCCGCAAGCTGCTTGGCGATCTGGAACCACTTCAGGTTGCCGGAGCTTTCCGCCAAAAGGCGGGCATGTTCTTCCAGAATGGCCGCGCGGGGGTCGAGCGCCTTGTAGATGCGATGCCCGATGCCCATGATGCGGCGGTCGCCTTCTTTGATGTTGGTCTTGAACCAGTTGGCGACATTGCTGGGATCGCCGATCTCCAGGAACATGTTCATCGCTTCGGCATTCGCGCCACCATGCGACGGCCCCTTCAGCGTGCCGATGCCGCTGACGATGCCGCTGTGCATATCCGACCCGGTGGCGACCGTCACGCGCGAGGCGAAGGTGCTGGCATTCATGCCATGTTCGGCCAGCAGCACCAGATACACATTGATGGCATCGCTGGCGGTCTGGTCGGGGCCTTTGCCTTCCAACATGTAGACGAAGTTCTGCGCCAGATTCAGGTCGGCGCGAGGCCCGACCGGTTCCTGCCCCTTGCGGATGCGATTCCAGGCGGCGCAGGCCGTGGTGATCTGCCCGGTCAGGCGGATCGCTTTGCGGCGGTTGGCCTCGACGCCGTTGTCTTCACTGTCCGGGTCGTAGAACGCCAGCGCCGAAACGACCGTCCGCAGTACCGCCATCGGGTTGGAATTCTTCGGGTAAGTCTTCATCTGGTCGATGATGCCCTGGGGCAGCACCGCTCCCTGGGCAATCGCCGAGCGCAGGTTCTCCAGTTCGGCGCGGTTGGGCAGGCGTTCGTTCCACAGCAAGAAAACGACTTCTTCAAAGAGCGCATTTTCGGCCAGAGTTTCAATGGGATACCCCTGGTAGACCAGCTTCCCTTCCTGGCCGTTGACCAGGCTGGTTCTACTCTCGGCAACAACAATCCCCTCTAAGCCTTTTTTGACGGGTTCAGCCATGATGATACTCCTTACAGGATGGGGCTGACGGACACACAAACAAGCCCGAAATGGGCATCAGCAGCAGGCTAACTTCGGCGGCGTCAGTAGCGTCGCAGAAGTTCACGAATCCTGGCACAGGAGCCTGACATGCCCTGTTTACGGAAGTATAACATTCGCCCGTGAGCCAATCAATTGACCATTCGATTCTCGTGCCGACCTCTGAACACCGGCTCAATCTCATAACAGCAGCCGCGCCAGCCTTGCCGCACAACCCTATCGTTAAAAATTAGAAC
>JAEUQZ010000540.1 GCA_016788965.1 Anaerolineae bacterium
CCAGGTGGATTGGAGCAAACCCAAGCACTACGCGCTGACCATGCTGCCCTATCCCAGCGGCGATCTGCACATCGGCCACTGGTTCGCCATGACGCCCTCGGATGCCCGCGCCCGCTACATGCGGATGAGGGGCTTCAATGTGCTGTTCCCGATGGGCTTCGATGCCTTCGGGCTGCCCGCCGAGAACGCCGCCATCCAGCGCAACATCCACCCCAAGACCTGGACGCTCGCCAACATCGACCGGATGCGCCGCCAACTGCGGAGCATGGGCGCGATGTTCGATTGGGAGCGCGAGGCCGTGAGCTGCGATCCCGACTACTACAAGTGGACGGAGTGGTTCTTCAAGCAGTTCTATCAGGCGGGGCTGGCCTTCCGTGGCGAAGCGATGGTCAACTGGTCGCCGACGCTGCAAACTGTGCTGGCGAACGAGCAGGTCATCGATGGCAAGGATGAGCGCACCGGGCAGCCTGTCATCCAGAAGATGATGACCCAGTGGTTCTTCCGCTATACGCGCTATGCCGAGGAGATGCTCAACTTCGAGGCCATCGACTGGCCGGAGCCGATACGGGTCATGCAGACCAACTGGATCGGCAAGAGCGAAGGCGCGCGCGTCATCTTCAAAACCGAACACGGCGACCCGCTGGAAATCTACACCACGCGCCCGGATACGCTCTGGGGCGCGACCTTCATGGTGCTGTCCCCGGAGCATCCGCTGGTCGATTCGATCACCACTGGCGATCAGCGCGAAGCCGTCGAAGCCTATAAAGCGCAGGCCGCCCGCCAGACTGAAATCGAGCGCACCGCCGAAGGCCGCGAGAAAACCGGCGTCTTCACGGGCGGCTATGCCATCAACCCGGTCAATGACGCCCGCATCCCCATCTGGATCGCCGACTACGTGATGATCAGCTACGGCACGGGCGCGATCATGGCCGTGCCCAGCGGCGACCAGCGCGACTTCGAGTTCGCCCGCAAGTTCGGCCTGGAGATCATCCCGGTGGTGCAGCCGGAAGGCGTGACCTTCGACGGCAAGACGATGACCGAAGCCTACGACGGCGCGGGCATCATGGTTCACAGCGGCCCGCTCAACGGCCTGATCTCCAACGGCGAGAAGGGACGCCGGAATCCGGCCATCGACGCCGCCATCCGCATCATCGAGGAACGCGGCGTCGGCAAAGAGGCCATCAACTACCGCCTGCGCGACTGGCTGATCTCCCGCCAACGGTATTGGGGATCGCCGATCCCGATGATCCGCCGCCAGGATGGGCACTACGAACCCGTTCCCGATGAGAAGCTGCCTGTCGAACTGCCCGTCGATGTGGACTTCCTGCCGACCGGGCAGAGTCCGCTGACCTATCATGAGGCCTTCCTGAACACGCTGGACAGCCAGGGCAATCCTGCCCGGCGCGAAACCGATACGATGGACACCTTCATGTGTTCGTCCTGGTACTGGTATCGCTACCTGAGTCCCACCTACGCCGCCGCGCCGTTCGACCCGGAGGAAGCCGCCTACTGGCTGCCCGTAGATGTCTACACCGGCGGGGCGGAACACGCCACCATGCATCTGCTGTATGCCCGCTGGTTCACCAAAGCCATGCGCGACCTGGGCCTGTTCGAGGAAACGATGGACATCATGAAGCAGCATGGCCGCGACCCGGAGGTGCTGAACCTGGGCGAGCCGATGCTGAAGCTGCGGAATCAGGGGCAGGTCCTGGGCGAAGAGCGCAGCGGCCATACCATCGTCGCGGCGGGAACCTGGCAGGCGGCCAAGCTGTTTGCCGACCGCGTGGAGGTCATCGACCCTGCCGATGTGCCCACCCGCCGCAAGAACAAACTGGTCGTCGGCGAGATCATCAAGCGCACCGAGAACATCCTGACCGTCGATATCGGCGGCGGCGATCTGCGGACGGTCGAGGTCGTGCCGGAGGCGGTCATCACCATTCCGGGCATCGAGGGCCAGTGCCGCGCCGACCAGTTGAAGCAGCACCTGGAAATCCAGCGCATGTCCAAGAGCAAGGGCAACGTCGTCAACCCGGATGAATGGGTGGCGCGGCACGGCGCAGACAGCGTGCGTGCCTACCTGATGTTCGGCTTCGACTGGCAGAAGGGCGGCCCCTGGGATAGCAAAGGCATCCAGGGCGTCGTCCGCTGGCTGAACGACATCTGGGAGATCGTCACCGGCTACGAGCCGCCCCAAGCGGGCGATGCCGCCGCTGAGCGCGATATCGACCGCAAGGTGCATCAGGCCATCAAGCGCGTCACCGACGGGCTGGAGCACTTCAGCTTCAACACCAGCATCGCCGGCCTGATGAGCCTGCGGAACGACCTGAAGGACTTCATCCGCGCCGGCAACGTCGGGGCGGCCGCCTGGGGTGATGCCATCCAGGTGATGCTGCGGCTGATGGCTCCGTTCACCCCGCACATCGCCGAGGAACTCTGGGCGCAGCAGGGGCATCCCTACAGCATCCACCAGCAGCCCTGGCCGGAATACGACGCCGCCCGCGCCGCCGAAGACCTGGTGACGCTGGTCATCCAGATCAACGGCAAAGTCCGCGACCGCGTGGACGTGGTGGCCGAGATCAGCGAGGCCGATGCCCAGGCGGTGGCGCTGGCGAGCGAGATCGTCCAGAAGGCGCTGAACGGCGGCGCGCCCCGCAAGATCATCTTCGTTCCCTCGCGCAACGGCCAGGAGCCGAAGATCAATCTGGTGGTCTAAGCCACCATCCAGCGGGCCGGGATGAGTATTCCCGGCCCGTTCGGATCGATTTAGGGCTACAATGCAGGAAGAAATCAGCCGCGTCGAG
>JAEUQZ010000541.1 GCA_016788965.1 Anaerolineae bacterium
CCTTACCCCAAACCCTGCCCATCCTCACTCGGTCGGGCTTTTTTCGTTTCCTTTCAATCAGCCAAACTTCAGGGACGCCATTCTTGGCGTCCGAGAACAGACACCCCCTCAATCAAACTGCGCCCCTGCGCCGCGAAAATCCCTAATCTACCCAGCCCTGGAAGGCGGTGCTATGATTGCTCGGCTCAGGATATCGCTTACCGCTGGTGGATAGACGAGGCCTATTGTGCCGACAAAGTACGAGATTCTGGTGGCGACCCATCTGGACGACTCCAGCCTCCAAATCCTGGAAGAGGCCGATGATGTCCATGTGCGCGTGGTGACCCCCACGCTCACCGCCGTGCGCGAAGGTCTCAAGACCGCCCACGCCTTGATCCACCGGGATGATGTCAAGGTGGATCGCGTTCTGTTGAACGACGCGCCCTGCCTCCAGGTGGTCGGTCATGTCGGCGCGGGACTGAACAGCATCGACATCGAAGCTGCCACCGGACGCGGCATCATTGTCATGCACACCCCCGGAACCAATGCCATTGCTGCGGGTGAACATGCCATCGCCCTGATGCTGGCGCTGAGCCGTAAACTTGTCATTGCCCATGACAGCCTCAAGGATGGTTGGTGGTTGCTCGACCGGAAGCGCCACGCCGGGACACAGCTTTTCGGCAAGACGCTCGGCATCATCGGCTTGGGGCGGGTGGGGCGCATTGTCGCGCAGCGTTGTCTGGCCTTCGGCATGACCGTGCTGGCCTACGACCCCTACGTGACTGAAGAGCAGTTGGTCGATGAGCGCGTGCTGCTGGTTGGACTGAAGGAACTCCTCCAGCGCAGCGATTTTGTCAGCATCCATGTTGCCGCCACCCGCGAAACCGCTGGCCTGTTCAACGAATCCACGCTCGGCCTGATGAAGCGCGGCGCTCGCTTGATCAACGCCGCCCACGGCAGCGTCTTGGATGAAGCGGCCGTAGCAGCGGCCCTGAAGGACGGCCATCTGGCCGGGGTTGCCGTCGATGTCTATCATGATGAGCCGCCCTACAACAGCCCCTTGATCGGGCTGGAGAACGTCATTCATACCCCCCACATCGGTGATAACACCGTCGAAGCCATGCAGGACCTCTCGCTGCAAATCGTCCAGCAGGTACTCGATGCGCTGCGCGGGGTAGACTACCGCAATGCCGTCAATCTGCCTTTTGTGCCCGGCCTGGATTTCGAGACGGCCCGTCCCTATATGCGCCTCGGCCAGTATATGGGCACGATCATCCATGCCCTGGCCCGCAGCCCCGTGCGGAAGCTGGCCGTCGAGTATCGCGGCGATGAAGTCAGCGGGCTGGTCAAACCGCTGGCGGTCGCCATCCTCAAAGGGCTGCTGCATCCTGTCCTGGGCGACCAGGTCAATTTCATCAATGCGCCCGTTCTCGCCGCCGAACGCGGGATCACCGTCACCCAGACCAAAGGACTGAAGACCGGCGATTATGCCAACCTGATCTCCTGCGAGGTCGTGATGGAAGACGACGAGAGCCTCATCATGGCCGGGACGCTGCTGGATCGTAAAGAGCCGCACATCGTCCAGATCAACCAGTACCGGATGAATTTCGTGCCGGAAGGACACGTCCTCATCATGGGCAGCTATGACCAACCCGGCGTGATCGGTAAAGTCGGCACGCTCATGGCGACCAACAACATCAACATCGCCAGTTGGCAGACCGGCCGCGCCGAACCCGGCGGACACACCCTCACCGTGCTGTCGCTGGATCAACCCCTGCCGGGTGATTTGCTCGACGCGCTGCGCGGGATGGATTTCGTCCGTCATGCCCGGCAGGCCGTCTTCAACTTCGTATGAATCGGAAGCACTGGCTCCGCGCGCTGGATGTCGTCTTGCTGGCATTGCTCTCGGTTTGGGCAGCGGCCGGCCTGTCGATCACGCCCTTTCACGGCGACGAGTCCATGCACATTTACACCAGCCATGATTATGCTACCGCCTTCCTTCAGGGACGCCCTGATCTGCTGCTGGTGACACCCCCCTATGACATCGACAGCGTACCCCGATTGCGCCTGCTCAACGGCTCGGTGATGCGCTATTCGATTGGCTTGAGCTGGCATCTGGTCGGGCTAACCGAGGATGCCCTCCCACCCCATCCCGGATGGGATTGGGGGCGCTACTATGCCGACAATAGTGCAACCGGCCATCGCCCCTCGGATGCACTGCTGATGGCTGCGCGGATTCCGGCGGCGCTCTATCTGATCGGCAGCCTGTGGGTTCTATTCGGGATGGGCTGGACGCTCGGCGGTCGCTGGACGGCCTATCTCGCCAGTGCCATCTACATCCTCAACCCGATCATCCTCCTGAATGGACGGCGCGCCCTGGTCGAGAGCGCCCTGCTGTGCTTCGGTCTGCTGACCGTCTGGATCGCGCTGGAGATGAACCGCCGCCGCGAACAGCGATCCAGTATCTCGCCCGCCTGGTGGCTTGGCCTGACGCTGGTGGCTGCGCTCACCCTGGCGAGCAAGTACAGCGGCACGATCTTCGTGGCCGCGGCTTACGGCGGCCTGTTCCTGACCGAAGCCGCCCGGCTCTGGCCGCCGTCATCCTTCCGATCCGCTCTGCCGCGCTTCCTGCGTTCTATGCTGGGCTTGGGCGCGAGCGGGATCGCGGCGCTGGCGCTGTTGGTAGCCTTGTCCCCCGCGCTCTGGAATGATCCGCCCGCGCGGGTGCGTGAACTGGCGGCGGTGCTGCAAGAACAGGTCGATATCGTCGTCTCGATTCTCCCGGACGCGCCAACCACCATCGGTCAGCGC
>JAEUQZ010000542.1 GCA_016788965.1 Anaerolineae bacterium
CCCCCAATTCCTGCCACATCGAATAGAACGGTTGGCCTTCGCCAGAGCCGAACAGATAGTGGATGCAGCCGTCGAAGGTATACCCCTTGCGCTCCCAGGCGGTACACAGCCCGCCCGGCAGGAAATGCTGCTCGAAGATCTGGGAGCGGTAGCCGTTCGTCTGGGCATAGCAGCCCGCCGCAAGCCCGGCGATCCCGGCTCCGATGATGAGGACTGATTTTTCGGCCATGAGGTGTACAACTTTCGAGGAGACAGCAGGATGATTTTTGGGGGCGGACGCGCCACCTTAACCTGTATACGCAAATCGGTCTGAAGCTGTTCTGAAACATGCTTCACAACGGGCAGCAAGATTCGTATAATCATCCCAGAACGCAATTGCTAAAGCGCGAGAGCGATCAGCAGGGGGCGGCACAGTGGGCTGCCCTTTGTCATGTCTGGCGTCCGAGGCGGCCGCTTCCGGCTGCGTTCACAAGCCATTTGACCGGGGTTTTTGCCATGTTGGAGGAACCATTTGTCCTATGTACAAGGTGTGGAGAAACGAACCCCTGAATCCTGATCTGGCGCGCGCCTACACCCTGGACGCGGGCTGGTATCTGGACCCAGCGTTGTTCGAGATCGAGCGCGAACGCATCTTCGCGCGGACGTGGCAGGTCGTCGCCCGCGCCGACCAGATTCCCAAACCGGGCGACTATCTGGCGACCGATGCGGTCGGCGAACCGATTGTCCTGGTGCGCGACACGCAGGATCAGGTTCGCGCCTACTACAACGTCTGCCCGCACCGCGCCGGAGCCGTTGCCCGCGGCCAGGGGAGCCGTAAGACGCTGCAATGCCTGTATCACGGCTGGACGTTCGGGCTGGACGGCAAGCTGCTGCGCGTGCCCGGTTTTGAAGGAAACGAGGATTTCGATCCGGGCTGCTTCGGCCTGAAGCCGGTTCGCGTCGAGCAGTGGGGGCCGTATCTGTTCGTCAACCTGGATGACCGCGCCCCGGCGCTGCGCGACATCTGGGGCGAGGCTTTCCTACGCACCTCCGGGATTCGTTTTTCGGATTGGCGGCTGGTCGAACGCAGCGATTATCTGATCGACTGCAACTGGAAAGTCTACATGGACAACTACGCCGAAGGCTATCACGTGCCGATGGCGCATCCCGGCCTCAACCGCGAGATGAACCTGGACGATTATCAGGTCGATACCTATCCCTACTACTCGACTCAGTGGGTCAACGTCAAGCCGGGGACGCAGGGCAACCTCGCCAAGCGGCGCTATACCACGCCCCAGCCGGACGACAAAATCTGCTACCACGTCGTCTTCCCCAACTTCATGATCGACACCTACCCGGACAACATCTCGGTCAACCTGCTCAAACCTGTCGCGGTCGATAAGACCCTGCTGACCTTCGAGTGGTACTTCCGCGATGACGTGCCCGATGAAGCCCGCGAGAGCATGGTCAAGTTCGCCGATGAAATCCAGTACGAGGACATCGAAATCTGCGAATATGTGCAGACCAACCTGAAGTCGCGCTCCTATCACACCGGACGCTTCTCGGCGCGGCATGAGAACGGCGTGCATCACTTCCAGGGATTGGTGGCGCGTTTCGTCAACAGCGATGATCCCTGGGCAGACTTCAGCGTTGAGCCGGATCGTCTGGCCGAGGCGCGGTCGTGACCGAGGCGGCTTTCATCGAAGCTCTAGGGGGGATCGCCCGCCGCGATCTGTCGCTTGATCTGACCTTGAGCGAGGCTGTGCGCCAGCTTACCGGCGGCACGGCCTCGTTGATCCGCGCCGCTGAACCGATCCCGACGGCGCTGCCGGGTGTGATTCGCGTCGAGGATGACCGGGAAGCCGAGGCCGATCTGACGCTGGTGATCTACCGCGACGATCCGGCGCGAACTGGCGCCGAAATCGAAGAGCGGATGCAGTTGGGGCAGCGGGTGGCGCTGGTGGATCAGCGCAGCCCAGGACGCTTCGATCCGGCGCTGATGGACGCGCTGTTCGCCAGCACGGTCTACGTCGGCAACCTGGCCGCCTACGACACCAATCTGGATGCGGCGTTGGCGCTGGCGATGACACCGCCCCGCGATGGCCGCGCGTTCCGGGCAGCCCTGGCCGGCCGCTTGATCCGGTTGTGGGCCTGGGATGCGCTGGTGCGCGACGAAGTGCTGCGGCGCTTCGGCCCGGCCATCGCGCCCGAACTGCTCCCGAAAGCGGTCATGCACAGCCGGACGCGGCTGGGAGCCTATCTACTGCGGCTGCACCGCCGCGGTCTGCGCTTCCACATCGGGACGATCCGCTTTGCCGAGAACCGCGTGGACGGAATGACCTTCAGCCTGAAAGACCAGTAAGGACTGCCACGATGCCGCTCAACCTGACCGGGAAGAAGGTGAAACTGCGGGCGCTGGAAAGCCGCGACCTGGAGGCGATCTGGACTGCCTACCAGGACCTCGACCTGGAACTGACGACCAGCGGCGATACGCCGCCCGTCAGCGATGTCCAGGTGCGCGACTTCTGGACGGCCATCATCACCGATCCGGGGCCAGACCTGCGCTACTTCGCCATCGAACCGCTGCCCGGCCAACCCGACGCGGGCGGCTTCGCGGGCGCGTGCAGTTTGCAGCACATCGACCTGCGGAACCGCCATGCCGAACTGGGCATCTGGATGGCGCGGCGCGAAGGGCGCGGTCAGGGCTTTGGCACGGAGGCGGTCAATCTGCTGCTCGATTACGGCTTCGAGGTGGTGCGGCTGGATAAGGTGCATCTGGGGGTCTATGACTTCAAT
>JAEUQZ010000543.1 GCA_016788965.1 Anaerolineae bacterium
GCCCCAAGAAGATCATGACCGACGACTGGTTCGGCGTGATGAAGGTGGCTCATGAACTCGGCCTCGTCACCACGACGACGATGGTCATCGGCTTCCGCGAAGAACTCCGTCACCGTATGAATCACCTGCGGCGGCTGCGGGATGAGCAGGATGACAGCCTGAAGCGCTTCGGCAACGGGTTCAATGCCTTCATCTCGTGGACGGTACAGATCGAAAATACGCCGCTGGCGCGGAGCCGCTTCGCCGATGAGTACGGCGCGAGCGCGACCGAATACCTGCGGCATACGGCCATCAGCCGCATCTTCCTGGACAACATCCCGCACATCAGCGCCAGTTGGCCGACCCAGGGCGTCAAGATCGGGCAGATGGCGCTGCACTTCGGCTGCGATGACTTCGGCAGCACCATGATCGAAGAGAACGTGGTCAGCGCGGCAGGCGCGCCGACGCGCGTCAGCCCGGTGATGCTGCCGCACGAGATTCATCGCCAGATCCGCGAGGCGGGCTTCACCCCGGCGCAGCGCAACACCAACTACGATGTACTGAAGGTCTTCGAGACGCCGGAGGCTGACGCCGACCTCCAGACCATCCAAGACATCGAGAAGGCCGCCAGCCAGCAGGGCAATTGGGCGGGAGTCACGCTGATCGAGTAGCAGCCCTCCAGGTGAACATGATGGGGCGGTTTCCCCAACCGCCCCGTTCAAAGACAGCGCATGTTTGCAGACTGCTTCCTCCTCATCCCTCGGAATTAGAATTAGAACACTTGTGCAGCAGCCTGATAGAAGATACAATCCTTCTGTCACAGTGTGCTGCATGTTCCCGCCGCTCCTGACGCCGACCATCCGGCAGTGCTGTGTAAGGCCAGCACCGTCTTGAATCAATAAGGAAGGCGTGCCCAATGGATACCCATCTTAAAACAAGTGTCTGGCAGCAGTTTGGAGCCGCAATCGATACGCTCGATGATGCGATAAGCGTCTGTCCCGACTCGCTCTGGACTGCCGCCCTTTGGCCTGATTCGGATGACGCGCGGTACGGACAAATCTGGTTTCTGGCTTATCATGCGGTGTACTGGCTCGACCTATTCTTGACCGGCTCCAAGGAAGGCTTTACGCCGCCTCCCCCATTCGTGCGTGGCCGGCTCCCGGAAACACCGTATTCCAAAGCTGAGGTTCGCGCCTATCTCAAGCAGTGTCGTCAGAAAAGCCAGGCGACCATTGAGGCGCTCACAGAAGAGAAAGCCCGTCAGATTTGCAGGTTTGAATGGATGGAACCTACATTCCTGGAGCTGCAGATTTACAGTATGCGCCACATGCAGGAACATGCCGCGCAGTTGGCTTACTTTCTTGGGCAGAATGGCGTATCAGGTCTGGATTGGGTTGCGAAGGCCAGGGACAGCGCGGTCTGATCCATGTGTTCGTTTGAGAGGAACGCAGAATGAGGAAACTGGGACTGCTGAATTGGCTGCGCGAACAGCAGCAAGAGTGGAAAGCCCTTCTCGATCAGATCGATCCGGCGCGGATGGATCAGCCTGGCGTGGCGGGTCACTGGTCAATGAAAGATATCGTCGCTCACCTGACTGGCTGGAATCACCATCTGGCTGCCCGCTTACAGGCTGCACAACGCAGCGAACCGGAACCGCCGCCGCCCTGGTCAGGGCACGCGCAAACTCAAGATGAAATCAATGCGTGGATCTACGAGTCCAATCGAGGGCGTTCGGCGCGCGAAGTCCTCGATGAATCGGATCAGGTTTTTCAACAGCTTGTCGCTGTCATTGAAAGCCTACCCGATGAAGTCCCAATCGATACGGTTCGAGTCGAATCGGGGCGGGAGTTCTATCTGGTCTGGATAGGCGGTGAACGCTTCCTGGCAGGCGAATTCTTCGATCATTTCCATGACGACCATGAGGCGGACATCCGTGCCTGGCTCGCGCGTGGTGAGAATCCGTGAAGTCGTTGACCTGGACATCGAGAAGGCCGCCAGCCAGCAGGGCAATTGGGCGGGAGTCACGCTGATCGAGTGACGGCTCCCCTTGCCCCGCGCTCCCCATGAGCGTTAGGTTAGCCACTCGCCGGCGCTCAGAGAATGGCGTTGAAGAGGTAGCCGATCATGATGATGCCGCAGGCCACGACCGCAACATAGAGCGCGATCAGGCGCGGCTTCAATACGCGCCGCAGGATGATGATCTCCGGCAGGCTCAAAGCGACGACGGACATCATGAAGGCCAGGGCCGTACCGAGGGCTGCGCCTTTGCCGAGCAGGGCGCTCACGACCGGGATGACTCCGGCGGCATTCGAATAGAGGGGGACGCCAACCGCCACAGCCATCGGAACCGACCACCAAGCCTGCTCACCCATGATGCCGACCAGGGCATCCTCCGGGACGAATCCGTGGATGAAGGCTCCAACGGCGATGCCCAGCACGACATACGGCCAGACTTTGCCAACGATCTCGCGGGTTTTATCGATGCTCTGCTCGAAGCGTTCGGTCCAGGTCAGCGGATCATCCGGCGAGGCTGAGCGCCGCGACTTCACCTGGTAGACGAACTCCTCGACATAGCGTTCCATGCCCATCCGCCCGATGATGATTCCAGCGATGATGGCGATGGTCAAACCAGAGAGCAGGTACAACCCGGCGACCTGCCAGCCGAACATACCGAAGAGCATGACCAGAGCAACCTCGTTGACCATCGGCGCGGCCACCAGGAAGGAAAGCGTGACACCCAGCGGGATGCCCGACTCGACAAAGC
>JAEUQZ010000544.1 GCA_016788965.1 Anaerolineae bacterium
AAGACCGGAGGAACTCTCCTCCCTGCGACGCCAGAGAGGAGAGCCTGCAATTGCTTGATGAGCCTGACAAGCTGATTCCGGCGCCTATCGGCCGTAGAGACACGGCATCGCCGTGTCCCCTTCAGAAATCAACGGCATCAACCCCTAACTGCCTGCACGCGCCGCATAGTCCGCCACGATGTTGCCAACCGGCAGCTCGAACGGGAACTTCGTGATGTTCTCGGCCAGATCGACCGAAAGCTGCTGGAATCCCGCCAGGTTTTCCGTCGTCACCATCGCGCCCGGCATGTAGTATGTGGCCGGGAACTGCACGCCTGTGGCGACCAGGTAAGCCGCGTACACATTCCAGAAGCCGTTGTACTGCGGCAGCAGTGCCACCGTGCTGCGGAGCGATCCGTCGGCGACCCCGGCCAGACCCACTTCCGTTCCGTCGTAGGAAACCAGCATGATGTCTTCCCGCCCGGCCCGCTTGAGGACATCGCTCGCCGGCACGGTCAACGAGTCGCTCAGGCCGTAGATCAGGTCGAGATCAGGATAAGCCGTCAGCCAGTTTTCCGTTAGCGCGACCGCTTTGTCGGCTTCCCAGTTGCCCGTAGACTCGGCTGCCACCACCGTGATGTTCGGATAGTTCGCCAGCACATCCGTGAACCCACCGGCGCGGTTGGTGTTGATGTCCTGTCCCAGCGCGCCCAGCAGAATGGCGACATTCCCCTTCGGTTCGCCGTACTTATCGGTCAACAGTTTCACCGCGTACTGCGCCACCAAACCGCCGTTGACGCGCTCCTCGAAGCCCAGCACCGTCACGCAGCCATCCATCTGGCTGAACAGGCAGACCACCGGGATGTTGGCAACCGCGGCCTGTTCCATCGCCGGCCCGAACGCATTCGCATCCAGCGGGTTGATCGAAATGGCGCTTACCCCCTGATTGACCAGATCCTCGAACGCCTGCACCTGTTTGGTGACATCGCCTTCACCGCTCGTGACAACCAGTTCGAAGCCGTTGCGCCGTGCCGCTTCCTGACCGCCCGCGACCTGCGCGATCCAGAACGGATTGTCGGTGCCCAACTGGACCAGCCCGATGCGAAGCGGCGCATCCTGAGCGGCGGCCATGCTGAAGCTGAGTGTCAGCAGCAGCACGAACGAAAGCACGAGAAAGAACGTTTTGCGGCCCATAACAAACTCCTGTTTTCTAAATGACCCGCGCTGGAAAACGGTTCAGTCTGAACCGTGATTCCCCAATCTGTTTTCCGAATCCTCCAGGTGCGCCAGGATCGCCCGGTACGCCCCCTCCGGATCACGCGCTCGGATCGCTTCATAGATTGCCAGATGCGACTCCAGACCGTGTTCAATCGCCCCTGGCAGGTTGTAGGGCGTGGCGATCACGTCGTACAGGTATCCCACCAGCGGCTCCAGCAAAATGACGTAGAAGGGATTCTGTGTGGCACGGGCGATACTCACGTGAAAGTCCAGGTCGGCGCTCGACCACTTCTCGATGCTTCCGGCATGTTCGCGCATACGCCGCAGGCAGTCCTCCAGCGCCGCCAGATCATCGCTGGTGGCGAACTGCGCCGCCAACCGCGCATTTTCCCCTTCGAGCAGCCGTCGCGTCGCAAACAAATGGGTGAGCGTATCCGGCGATCCCGTCATCCGCAGATACCGCCCCAGTGCACTGCGGGCATGTTCCGTACTCGGCTCGGCCACATACGCCCCGCTGCCGTTCTGGATGGTAATCAATCCACGTTCTTTCAGCACCTTGAACGCTTCTCGCACAACGTTGCGGCTGACTCCGAACTGATCCGCGACTTGCTGCTCGCTGGGAAGTTGCACACCCACCGCGAATGCCCGTTTGACAATCGCTTCTTCGATCTGTTCTGCGATCACTTCTGACAGGGGTTTTTGTTCGACTTTTGCGAAGATTGTCATCACTCGACCCGTGCGCTAACCTATCCTGCTGTTCACCTATTCTACAGGTAGAATACCCACTAACTGCGCCCCTTGTCAAGAAACTGGTTAACTTTCCCAATAAACAATTTGAGGGGAAACCAGGATGTAAGTTTCCCCTCAGAAACCTACTTACGAAGTTTAACCATTGATCGCATCCTGATAGGCGCGCTCGTTGGCGTGGCGCTGCTCGATGGCGACCAGTATCTGCTCTTTGAGAACATAGGCGGTACTCAAGGCCATCAGTGGCGGGGCGATGGCTTCCAGCCAGGCGAACGGGCTGTGCATGTGACCGGGCAGCGCGACCTGAACATTGCCAACCAGCACGATGCCAGTGGCGATCCTCATGCTGATGTAGAGAAGACGGCGCGCGCTGCGCGTCGTGCCCAGCGTCGCCAGCGCCAGCGAGAACATGACCTGCCCAATTTCGGCATCCAGCACGGTGGCGATCCCCACGGCCACCGCTGCCCGCGCATCTGGCACGGCTGCGCCGAACGTCTCCGAGCCGATGACGTACAACCGGATCGCGGACGGCGTGAATGCTGCCAGCAGCAGGACAATCCACAGTGCCGTGATAAGTATGATGTACCCCGAAAACTGGACAGTAAAATAGCGTGATTATCAGTGGATCGGAAGCGCTATGAGAAACAGCTATGGCCCGGAATTCAAGGCAAAAGTGGTGCGTGAGGTACTGCGCGAGGATCGCACCCTCAGCCAGGTGGCAGCCGCGCATGGACTGCACCCGAACCTGGTCAGCCAG
>JAEUQZ010000545.1 GCA_016788965.1 Anaerolineae bacterium
AGACAGTAAATGGGGAGCCGCTTCGCAGGGAGGGGAGGAAGACAGTAAATGGGGAGCCGCTTCGCAGGGAGGGGAGGAAGACAGTAAATGGGGAGCCGCTTCGCAGGGAGGGGAGGGAAGACAGAAAGATCGGACGCTGACGAATCTCTACAACGGGCTGAATGTCTGGCGGGGGCGGGAGGCGATGAAGGTCAAGCCGGATGCGGCGGACTTCGCGCCCCGGCTGGCGGATCTGCACGACGCGCTCGACCGGGCGGTATGCGCGGCGTATGGCTGGCCGGAGACGATCCTGGCGGATGAGGATGAGATGCTGCGGCGTTTGCTGGCGTTGAATCTGGCGCGGGCGGGGTGATCCCCTCCCCCAGCCCCTCCCCGCTTCGCAGGGAGGGGAGGAGATGCGGCGGAGAGGGGTGTTAGAGGGCGTAGAGGTCGGCGTATTTGGCGCGGAGGTAGGCGATGTAGGGTTCGATCCGCAGGGGGCTGCCGGTGGCGCGTTCGGTGAGTTCGTTGGCGGTGAACTTGCTGCCGGAGCGGTAGATATGATCGCGCAGCCAGCCGTGGAGGGTATCGAACTTGCCCTGGGCGATCTCCGAGGGGATATTCGGATGGGCCTTCAGGGCGGCCTCGTAATACTGGGCGCTGAGGATGTTGCCGAGGGTGTAGCCCTGGAACGCGCCGCCGATGCCGCCGCCGTACCAGTGGACATCCTGGAGGACGCCATCGCGGTCGTCGGGGGCGGTCAGGCCGAGGTCGTGGTCGTAGCGATCCTGCCAGGCTTCGGGCAAATCCCGCACGGCGAGGGTTCCCTCTAACAGTTGCAGTTCCAGATCAAAGCGCAGCATGACGTGGAGGTTGTAGGTGACTTCGTCGGCATCGACGCGGATGAGGGATTTCTGCACCTTGTTGATGGCGCGGTAGAAGGTATCGACGGAGACATCATCGAGCGTGCCGGGGAAGGCGGCCTGAAGCTGCGGGTAGAAATGCTCCCAGAAGCCGCGGCTGCGTCCGACGATGTTCTCCCAGAGGCGGGACTGGCTCTCATGGACGCCGGCAGAGGTTCCGTTTGCCAGGGGCGTGCCTTCGTAGGCGGGGTCGATGCCCATCTCGTACATGGCGTGGCCGGCTTCATGGAGGGTGCTGAAGAGGGCATCGCCGATGTCGTTCTCTTTGACGCGGGTGGTGATGCGGATATCGCCGAGGGAGAACTTGGTCATGAAGGGGTGATGGGTTTTGTCCTGGCGGCCGCGGGTGAAGTCATAGCCGTACTGGCGGATGATGTCGAGGCCGAAGCGGAGTTGGGCGTCTTCGGGATAGTGACGCCGGATGCAGGAGTCATCGGCGGGCGGCTGGTTGGTGATGGCCTGGACGAGGGGGACGAGCTGTTCACGCAGTTGGGCGAAGAGGGCGCGGACGGATTCGGCCTTCATGCCGTAGTCGGCGAAGTCGATGAGCGGGTCGGCGATGTGGGAATAGCCGGGGAAGTAGTCCGCCAACTGGCGGCTGTGGTCAAGCGTCTTTTCGAGCATGGGGCGCACGCCGGCGAAGTTGTTGGCTGGGCGGGCTTCGGTCCAGGCCTGATAGGAGCGGGAGGCGTGGGCGTTGAACTCGGCGACGAAAGTGGCGGGAACGCGCACGAGGCGCTCGTAATCGCGGCGGGTGACGCGGATGAGGCTGGCGTCATCGGAGTCGTAGGGGAGGCTGGCTTCGTAAGGACGGAGGTCATCGAGGAGATGGCCGACGGCTTCATCGGTGAAGCGTTCGTGGGCGAGCTGGCCGAGCAGGGCGATCTGACGGGCGCGGGCTTCGGCGCCGCCGGGGGGCATGTAGGTGTTCTGATCCCAGCCGAGCAGGCTGGCGGCCATGTTGAGATCGAAGACGACCTGAAGGCGCTGCTTCAGTTCGGCCAGTTTGGGTTCGGACATGGTGGGTTACTCCTGTGGTGTGAGTTCTGGGCGGGCGGAGGTGAATTGAGTGGATCACAGATTCCATGATCCTCACCCCCCAGCCCCCTCTCCACTTCGTGGCAGAGGGGGAGCAGATACCTATCTCTACGAAGGGGCTGCGTTTGGGGTTCAAATTCCCCGTGATTAGACAGGTTTTGCGGAATCCCGCTATAGTTCAATGGGGATGAGGATACCCTGTCCGGGTGGGTTTGCCTATGGGGGTATCCATGTGGCGAGGCAGGCAGCAGGAGGCCATCACGTGAAACCGATTCATCCGGGTTTCGATTGGCGGGAAGCGGCGCGGCTGGCGCTGGTCTCGCGGATGATCGACGAACTGGAAGAGAACGAACTGGTTCCGCAGGGGCATATCAATTACCAGTTTTCGGCGCGGGGGCATGAGTTGGGGCAGGTATTGATCTGCCAACTGCTGACGCATCCGCATGACGCGGCCTGCGCGTATTACCGGTCGCGGCCATTCGCGCTGGGGTGCGGGCTGACCATCGAAGAGGCGATTGCCTCGGATATGGCGCGGGTGGGCAGCATCAACGGCGGGCGGGACATCGGCGTGGTGTGGAATCTACCGCGCCGGGGGCGGGCGATGCTGCTGCCGCTGGCGGCGGATGTGTAGAAGGACGGGCCAGCTCGTTTGACCGCCCTCGGCTTCGGTGCGCAGGTGGAACAGCCGCGACTGCTCGGGAACCAACGGCTCGGCCGTGATGAAGAATTCCCGCTCGCTTTCCCC
>JAEUQZ010000546.1 GCA_016788965.1 Anaerolineae bacterium
GGGCGGTGTTTCCAGCGGATGCGGGGGCGGTACAGCATTCATGGTATTCAGGCCATTCTCGATGGCTTCGTGTCCCGCATCCCCGTGATGATTCCCCCTCTCCATGCAATGGAGAGGGGGCTAGGGGGTGAGGATCGTTCCCGCTATAATGGGCGGAAGTGATGCGCTCCATCGACGCGCAGGATGAGGATTATGCCGAGTTACGATTTCCGCTGCAAGCAGTGTGGTCGCCCCTTCAGCCACTTTTACAAGTCCGTCAAGGACTACGAGGCCGGAACCGGCCTGACCTGCCCCCACTGCGGCAGCACGGATGTAGCCCGCCGCATCCGCCGCGTCGCCATCCCCCGCCCCTCGCGTGATCTGAGCCAGCTTTCCCCCAACGAGATGCTCTCCGTCATGAACAGCGATAATCCCCGCGAAGTCGGAACCATGTTCCAGCAGGTCATGGAAAGCGCCGGCGGCGACCTCGGCGAGATGGGCAGCACCGTCCAGGAAGCCACCGACCGCCTCCTGCGCGGCGAAAGCATCGACAGCGTGGAAGGCGACCTCGCCTCGCGCGATTCCACCCCCACCGCCGACGACTGATCCGCTTGCGACGTTCCGTCAGCAGCGTCATAATACCTGTATAGACCCAGGGTAAATGGACTCACTGACAGCACAGGCTGCGAAGCGGGCGAACCCATGACCGATAAGATTGCGCTCCGTCTCTTTCTCTCTTCCCCCGGTGACGTCAACGCGGAGCGCGGCAAAGTCCGCGCGATGGTCGAAGAAATCAACCATGACCCTATGTACAAGGATAAACTCGAGGTGGAGGTCATCGCCTGGGATGATCCCCATTCGGACGTTGTGATGCCGGTCACGCTGACCCCGCAGCAGGCCATCGACCTCGGCCTACCGCGTCCCTCCATTTGCGATATCTGCCTGACCGTCTTGTGGGGGCGGATGGGCACGCCGCTGGATGTGGACGCGCATGGCACAAAGCCCGATGGCAACCCCTACTGGTCTGGCACGGAATGGGAATTCCTGGATGCGGTTAAGGGTGCTAAAGAAAATGGAACCGGGCTGCCGGTGGTTTATTTGTATCGGCGGCTGGATGACCCCCCAGAACCGACGCCTCGTCCTGGTCAAACCAGAGCATCAGCCTACAAGGAGTATGGAATACAGCTTGAGCGCGTAGAAGCATTCTTTGCGTCCCTCCGCGATCCGGAATCCGGCGCCATGCGCGGCTATTACCACGAGTACAGCGGGCTGGATGCGTTTTCCGAACTGATCCGCAAACACCTGCGGACGCTGGTCAAGCATGTTTTCGAGAAGCGACTGGGCGTCATCCCATCTCCTTCAAAGACCCTGGTTGCCGAACCCCCATCGCCCGAACCAATCCGTTGGGACATCGCCAAGAACGGCTCGCCTTTTCCAGGTCTGCATGTCTTTACCGAACGCTATGAACCAGTGTTCTTCGGGCGTTCGCGGGAAGTGACCCAGATTCTGCGTCGCTTAGCCAACCAGCGCCTGCTCGTCATCGTCGGCGCATCGGGCAGCGGCAAGTCTTCCCTGGTTAGGGCCGGTGTGTTCCCCAAACTGCGTGATAACGCGATTCCCCCCAGCGCGGGCTGGTTCCGGGCGATCATGCGCCCCAAGGCCTCGCCCTTCCTGGCATTGGCCGAAACCCTCATTCAGTCTGTTCCGCCCCTGTCTGGCGACCCGGACACCTCGCTGGTGGAGCGCTGTCAGACAGTGGCCGACAGGCTGCGCCAATCCTCTCAAGCCCTTGTTGAATGTCTAGAATCCGGTCTTGGTGAACACCCACACAGCGAGCTGGTACTCTTCATCGATCAGTTCGAGGAAATCTTTACGCAGACTGTCGAGGCCGACCGTCTGGCTTTCCTGAGTATCCTCAAGCAGCCCTCGGAACGCCTCCGCCTGATCCTCACCCTCCGCTCGGACTTCTATGATACCCTGCTGCCTCACCTGGAAACCGAACTGCGCGACGCCACGTTCACCCTGGCGAAACCCTCGCCGATTGCCCTGCTGGAAATGACCACGCGCCCCGCACAGATTTCCGGCTTGCGTTTTGATGACGATCTGCCCGAAACGATCATTCAGGATACAGGCGAAGATACGGGGGCGCTGGCGCTCTTGGCCTTCACCCTGGACGGTTTGTATCAGCTTGCCCAGGATCGTGGCGACCGGCGCTTACGCGCCGAGGACTATGAAGCGTTGGGACGTGTGCAGCGCGTGATCGCCGTCCGAGCCGAAAAGACCTTTGGCAGATTGGGCCTGAAGGAGTCCGATAGCGCCTTCCAGCGGGTGTTCCATGCGCTGGTGAGCGTCGATGAGCGCAGCACGCGCCTGATCGCTCACCGTGACCAGTTCGCCGACGCCCCGGATGCGCTGCGTCTGATCGACGCCTTCGTTGATGCCCGCCTGTTCACTGCCGACAAGGGCATGATTGAAGTGGCGCACGAAGCCCTCCTCCGCGAGTGGAAACCGCTTGTCGACTGGATCGAGCGTTCCCAGGATGACCGCCGCCTGATCCGACGCATCGAGCGCGACGCCGACGAAGGTCACCGCCGGCGCCTCCGCTGCGCGCCCGCTGCCGGCCGCCAGGATGAGGAGGACGGACCAGAGTCGCCAGCCGGGCCTCCCGCCCCCGCGAACGCGCCGGATGGCCCGGCGGCAGGCAG
>JAEUQZ010000547.1 GCA_016788965.1 Anaerolineae bacterium
TCGGTGTAATTCACCGAAGTGTCGATGAAGTTGCCGCCCGCCTCGGCGAAGCGGTCGAACATCTGGCGGCTGACTTCTTTAGAGGCTCCCCAGCCCCAGGTCTCGCCGAAGGTCATCGTCCCCAGGCACAACTCCGAAACGCGCAGGCCGCTGTGACCCAGCAGTTGGTATCGCATGTTGGCTCCTTGTTCATTCGATCCGGGTGATGGGCTGGATGATAGCGCGAAATGACGGGGGCTGCCCCGGTTCAAAAGGCCGATGCGCCCCTGTACGAAAGGTCGGGCAGAGGCACAGAAGTGTCATTAATCGAATCCCTATTCGATTTTTTATGTCGATTTCGCTACAATCGAATTCATATGACGAGGTCTCCCGGCCGCCTCCGGTCAGGAGCCGCTTTGATGTGGTCTATTGAACCGACCCCTTCAGACAAATAGGAGGTTGTTGCCTTGCACGTCGTAGTCTTTACCCGCAGCACGCCGGATACGGCAGCCAAAGTCGAAGTCAACGCCAGCGGCGTCGTCTCCTGGGGCGACGCGGCCACCGTCGTCAACCCCTGGGATGAATACGCCCTGGAGGAGGCCATCGTCCAGGCCAAGAACGCCGGCGGCAAAGCCACCGTCGTCGCCATCGGCCCGGAGATGCACAACGAAGCCCTCAAGCACAGCCTCGCCATGGGGATCGACGAAGCCGCCCGCGTCTGGGACGCGGCGCTGGAAGGCGCGGACAGCCTGGTGTATGCGGCCAGCGCCGCCGCCGCCGTCAAGAAGCTGGGCGATGTCGATCTGATCATCCTGGGCAGGGAAAGCGTCGATGTCGGAACCGACCAGCACAACATCCAGATCGCCCGCAAGCTCGGCTGGACGATGCTCAGTTCGGTGAGCAAAATCCTGGCCGTGGATTTCGCCGCCAAGACGATCAAGGTCGAGCGGCTGCTGGAAGAGGGCAAGCAGACCGTCACCAGCAAGCTGCCCGCTGTGGTGAGCGTCACCAAAGAGATCAACGAGCCGCGCTATCCGTCGTTCATCGGCATCCGTAAAGCGTCGAAGGCGGTCATCCCGGTCTGGTCGTTGGGTGATCTGGGCGTCAGCGCCGCGGCCAGCCAGACTCGTACCGACAAGTTGATGAACCTGCCCGCCCGCAATGTGCAGGTCGAGATGATCGAAGGAACGCCGGAAGAACAGGCCGCCAAGCTGGTGGAACGGCTGCTGGAGGAAAAGGTGCTATGAGCGCGGTATTCGTCTGGATCGAAACCCTACACGGAAAAGCCCTCAACAGCAGTTGGGAGGCGCTCGGCGCGGGCCGCATGGTGGCGGATAAGCTGGGCGTCCCGCTGACGGCGCTGGTCTTTGGCGAGAATGCCGGCGCGGTCGCCGCCGAAGCCGGAACGCATGGGGCGGATAAGGCGGTGGTCTGCGAAGACGCGACGCTGGCCGTCTTCCGGCTGGAACCCTATGCGGCGCTGCTCAGCAAGCTGGTCAGTGACCACAAGCCCAAAGCCGTCCTCGCCATCGGAACCTCGCGCGGGCGGGAACTGCTGGCGGCCTCGGCTGCCGATACCGACAGCGGTCTGCTGACCGAAGCGACCAGCCTGGAAGTCCAGGGCGACGGCAGCATCAAGGTGGTGCGTCCGGTCTATGCGGGCAAAATCCTCAGCGAAGCGGTTGGCAGCGCGGCGGGGACTCAGTTCGTCGCCCTGCGCGCCCGCGCCTTCAAGCCGAACGCCGCCGACGCGGGCAAAAAGGCCGAGGTCAGCAGCGTCCCGGCCGTGCTGGCGGAGGGTGACATCGCTACCAAGATCGATGGCTTCGAGGAAGCCGTCGGCACGGTCAACCTGACCGACGCGGCGATCATCGTCAGCGGCGGGCGGGCGATGGCGAACAACCCCAAGGATGCTCCGGGGGGCGCGGCCGATGCTGCGGTTTGGAAGGCTCAGGACGGTTTCCAGAACACGCTCAAGCCGCTGGCCGAAGTCCTCGGCGCGGCGCTGGGAGCCAGCCGCGCGGCGGTGGACGCCGGCTATATTCCCTACGCCCATCAGGTTGGGCAGACGGGCAAGACCGTCAGCCCCGATCTGTACATCGCGGCGGGCATCTCCGGCGCGATCCAGCACCAGGCCGGGATGCGAACCAGCAAGGTGATCGTCGCCATCAACAAAGACCCGGAAGCCCCGATCTTCAAGATGGCGCGGTACGGCATCGTCGGCGATCTGTACAAGGTGGTTCCGGCGCTGACCGCCGAACTCAAGAAGCGCCTGGGCAAGTAACGCCTGGCGCGGAGCGGTCTACTGACAGAGGCGGGCCATCAGTCCCGCCTCTGTGATTCCCGGTCGAGGTGAAGATCGATAGAAGGGGACTTCGCCGCTGTCTCAAAACTGAAATGTGCCTCAAACCCGGCTCGCTCACTTTGCAACGATGCGGGCGACCTGCTATAGTTCTGGTACGAATGTCCTAGCGCCACCGCCGCCACAATCGCTATACGATAAGCTAGATATCAAGTCTCACGGGTCGAGGAGTCCTTGCTCATGGCGGTCCTGGTCTGTCCGCATTGCGAATACGTAAACCCGAACCGCGCCACCTGTTGCCAGCGCTGCGGCAAGAGCCTGGACGACACTGCCACGCTGCCGCTGATCAAGAAAGCGGGCTGGCAGGGGCGTGATGATGAGCGCCTCGTC
>JAEUQZ010000548.1 GCA_016788965.1 Anaerolineae bacterium
TGCCTCGGCAGCTTCGACAGTGTAGGCTTCGATGTTACCCAGCCCAGCGTAATCCGCGATCAGCGCACCAAGCTGCGATTGGCTGCTCATAGAGGTTCCATACGCATTGCCAACGTACAGCGCATCGACCTGCTTGAGGCCACTGTCTTTCAATACTCCTTGAACAGCTTCGGCCCCCAGCATTCGCAGGCTGCTCTCCCAGTGTTCACCAACTGGGATCTGACTGACTCCCACAATTGCGACTTGGCGCATCCTACCTAATCCTTGAGCTTGCCACGATAGCGGCAGTAAGTCGCGTAATCGATTTCTGTCCGGCGGCTGATGTAATCGCGCGTATGGGGCGCACGATTTCGCGCCTGGGTGATTCGGTCAGCTACACGGATATCGAATGCATCGGAGCCTGCGCCGCTGCCGTAACTGACCATCAGGATGCGGTCGCCCGCTTTGGCCTCGTCCAGAATTGCGGTAAGCCCCAACATGCACGAACCAGAGTAAACATTACCAACTACTCCGGCGAGCAGACCCGTGTGGTATTGCTCTTCTGAGAACCCAAGCATTTCCGCAGCGCGGCTGGGAAACTTGACATTGGGCTGGTGGAACACAGCATAGGTGTAATCCGACGGCTTTGTTCCCATCATGTCCATCATGGCTTGCGCCGCGGATGTCACATGATAAAAGTAAGCTGGTTCACCCGTAAACCGATCGCCATGGCTGGGATAGTTTTCATTGGGCCGCCGCCAGAAATCCGGTGTGTCAGTGACGAAGCTGTAGCTCCCCTGATAGACAGCACAAGACTCGGATGCCGGACCGAGCAGAAAGGCTGCACCACCGGATGCGGCGGTGTATTCCAACGCATCACCAGGACGGCCTTGGGCAGTATCCATACCAATACTCAGCGTATAAGACACCATTCCACTGCCGACCATACCGATGGAGGCCTGGACTGCCTCAGTTCCAGCTTTGCAGGCAAACTCCCAGTCTGCCGCCTGAATGTTCGGCGATGCGCCAATGCTTTCGGCAACTATAGTGCTGGTTGGTTTTACTGCGTAAGGATGACTTTCACTGCCTACCCACACTGCACGGATGAGCAGTGGGTCAATGTCGGCACGAGCGAGTGCGTTGCGAGCAGCTTCGATGGACATCGTGGCGACATCTTCGTCCAGACCGGCAACGGCCTTTTCGATGATCGGGCTTCCCCCCAATCCGTTGGTCCAAACACGAGCCACTTCCCTGCCAGGAAGTCGGTAGCGCGGGATGTACGCGCCATAGCCGACGATCCCAACCTGCCGGTCGGGACGCATCAGTACAGACGCATTCATAGAATGTCCATTTGATGAGCTGGTCATTTGAGTCTTATCCTGTTTTGGAGAATCGAATGTGCTTTAGGCTAATCCGCACCGGGCGCTGGGCTGAGTGTTGGGTTCGCCAGTTCTTGCACCAGAGTACGAGCACGTTCCAGACGAATGTTGCCTTCGGTAATCATGGCCTGGACAATACGTCCAACCATCTCACCGGTCGCTCCAGCCGCGACTGCCAATTGGCGAGCGTGCATACGCATGTGGCCGTGCTGAATGCCTTCAGTCGCCAGCGCACGAATTGCGGCCAGGTTCTGTGCCAGGCCAACGGCAGCGCACACTTCGGAGAGTTCTCGTGCAGATGGATTGCCGAGGATCCGAAGCGCCAGGCCCGCTGTTGGGTGGACGCGGGTTGCGCCGCCCACCGTGCCCAGTGCTAGAGGAATTTCAATAGAGCCTCTCAGATTACCTTCTTCGTCTTGCCACCATCGGCTCATGCTGGAATAGCGGCCATTGCGAGCAGCATAGGCGTGGGCGCCGGCTTCAACTGCTCTCCAATCGTTTCCTGTCGCAATGACGACGGCATCAACACCATTCATGATGCCCTTATTGTGAGTAGCCGCGCGGTATGGATCGACCTCGGCAAATACCCCAGCCTCGACAATGGCGCGGACGGCGTCTTCCCCAGAGATGTTCTCAGTTGCTAACGCTGCTGCCGGAATCATTCCTTCTGCACGAGCTTTGCGCTGATCGGTCAAATTGCTCAGGATTCGGAGGTTGACGCGGCCGCCAGTAAGCTGCTCAATGAATGGGGCAAGATGCTCGACTGCTGTATTGACCGCATTGGCTCCCATTGCATCTCTGGTGTCGTATAACAGGTGGATCACCAGCATTGGCCCCACAGACGTATCCAGAATGGGACGTACCTCAATATCACGTGCCCCGCCACCGTGTTTGACGATGCTCCCACCGACACGATCTGCTTCCGCAAGCAGAACTGACTTCTGCGAAAGGACCGCGCCTGCCGCATCATACACGTTGTCCAAATCAAGTACCTGAATCTGACCGATCATGATCGGCTCATCGCTGGAGGCTGTAAACCCACCGCCATCACGGAACAAACGCGCAGCATTACTCACCGCGGCGACCACGGATGGTTCTTCAATTGCCATCGGAACCAAATAATCACGCCCATTGATGAGAAAGTTGGTTGCCACACCCAGAGGCAGCGAATAGATGCCGATGGCATTTTCGATCATGTTATCGGCTTGAGCAGCACTCAATCCTGAATGGCCGATCAGAACAAACTGCTCCTGCTGGTTCAGATTCGCCCATTGGGCGACTGTCGAGGTACGATCTGCTAGAGAACGCTTGTA
>JAEUQZ010000549.1 GCA_016788965.1 Anaerolineae bacterium
GATTGGGGGTGACGGAGGGCCGGAGGCTCAAGCCTCCGTCTGAGGCGGAAAGCCTGCTGAAGCAGGCTGGGGAACAGGGCGGCTGTGCGGTTGGGGACGCCAGGCACTCAAGGGACAAGAGTCAAAGCACCAACTTAACAGCAAGGGGTCTATGAACTCAAGTGCCCTGAGACAGATGAAAAGAAACCGAGTGAGTGTTACACTGAGAGCTTCCAGTTCGAGGCCTTTGCTTTTCGACCACACGGCATGAGACAACGCGAGACTGGAGAATCATCAGGCAAGCGCTAGAAGGTGAGATTCATGAGAGAAATACAGGGCAAACCCCGCACGGTGAGAGAACTGCTTAAGGGGGTTAAATACGCTATTGACTACTATCAGCGTGAGTATAAATGGCAGGATGAACAAATCCGCGAGCTGATTGATGATCTGAGCGGGAAGTTTCTGGAAGAATATCAACCGGATCACTCTCGTGGAAAAGTGGGAGGATATCCCCATTATTTCCTAGGGTCTATCATCATCACCAAGAAAGACAATACCAACTACATCGTTGATGGTCAGCAGCGTCTGACCAGCCTCACGCTGCTTTTGATTTTCTTGCGGAACTTACAGAATGGGCGCGAGGATCAGGTCAACATCGATGAACTAATCTTCTCCGAAAAATTTGGTGAAAAATCGTTCAACCTCCATGTGGATGAACGCCTTCCCTGTATGGAAGCGCTGTTTGCGGACAAACCGTTCGATCTGACAAATTGGCCCGAATCGGTAGTTAACATCTACAGGCGTTATCACGCGATCGAGGAAAGCTTCCCAGAAGAACTCAGGCAGCAAGCACTGCCCTATTTCATTGACTGGTTGCTGGAAAACGTGCATCTCATCGAGATTACCGCCTTTTCTGATGATGATGCCTATACGGTTTTTGAGACCATGAATGACCGCGGTCTGCGGCTCACCCCAACAGAAATGCTCAAGGGGTATCTGCTGGCGAGTATTGAAGATCCAGCAAAACGGGTTGCAGCCAGTGAACGCTGGCGAAACCGGATTCAGGAATTGAACGAAGTGGGCAAGGAAGTCGAATCCGACTCATTCAAAACTTGGTTCCGCAGCCAGTATGCCACCAAAATCCGTGAGCGCCGAAAAGGGGCGAAACCAGAGGATTTTGACCGCATCGGCACCGAGTTTCATCGCTGGCTTCGAGATAGCAGCGATGCGATCGGACTATCGCAAAGCGATGATTTCTATACCTTCATTGATCGCAATTTCGATTTCTACAGCCGACAATATCTGCGGTTGATTAAAGCATCAAGAGAACTGGTTCCACCGCTTGAGCATGTGCAATACAACGCGCGGCATGGTTTCACGCTGCAATACATGCTCCTATTGGCTCCGTTGAAGCCAGACGATAGCGATGAGGTCGTCCTAAAGAAACAACGGTTGACAGCCCACTTTGTCGATATTTTGCTCACCTGGCGCTTGTGGAATTTTCGCTTGATTTCCTACAACACCATGCAGTACGCCATGTTCTTGGTGATGCGCGAGATTCGCGGATTGGATTCTCATGCGCTGGCCCAACGACTGCATGATACGCTCAGCCGAGAGAGAGAAACTTTCGACAGCAACGAACGCCTCTATGTGCATGTGCAGAACCGCTATGCCCTGCAACGCATACTCGCCCGAATGACCGATTATGTGGAAGCACAATCTGGGCAACCATCCCGCTATCTGGAATACGTGGCTGACAGCGGCAACAGTCGTTATGAGGTCGAACACATCTGGGCGAACAAACCTGAACGCCACACTGATGAATTCGCAAATGCGCCGGATTTTAATGATTATCGCCAGCGAATCGGAGGATTACTGCTGCTCCCCAAGAGCTTCAATGCCAGTTATGGCGCCCTACGCTATGAGGAAAAACTGCCTCACTACAACACCCAGAACCTGCTGGCGCGTTCACTTCACCCACTGTGCTATGAACATAATCCAGGATTCCTGAAGTTCGTCGAACGCAGTGGTCTGCCTTTCCGCCCGCACCCGCAGTTCAGAAAGGCAGACATAGATGAGCGAGGCGCTCTGTACCGGGCCATAGCTCAGCAGTTGTGGAATCCAGAGGACTTGCTCCGCGAAGTGGAGTCGTAACGCTTCTACCCTGACAGGGAGCAAGGGAGGGCGCGTCACCCTAGGGTGAACGCATGAGATTGGATTGTGGGAGAATAAAGGAGGCAAGTGAGACAAAGGGGGAGAAGCAGTGAACGAGCAGATCAGCTTGGTGGAATGGTTCAGTGATTTGCCGGATCCACGCATGGTGAACAAATGTCGCCACCAGCTGGTGGATATAGTCGTGATCGGCATTTGCGCCACGATAGCCAACGCCGATAGCTGGGAAGACATGGTCGAATTTGCCCAGGGGAAGGCGAAGTGGCTGAAACAGTGGTTAAGACTACCGAATGGCATCCCTTCAGCCGACACATTCCGGCGTGTGTTTGAGCATTTGGACAGTCAGGCCTTCCAAAGGCGCTTTCAAGAGTGGGTACAAGCCGTTTTTCGGGTGACAGAGGGGCAAGTGATTGCCATGGATGGCAAAGTGGCACGCGGGACGTGTGATGCTCAAGGACAAGGTGGCTTGCATCTGGTCAGTGCCTGGGCCACACTCAACCGCTTGACGTTAG
>JAEUQZ010000054.1 GCA_016788965.1 Anaerolineae bacterium
TGGGTCGCCACGGCAACGCCATAGCCCACGGCGACGTTGGCGACCGCCTCGAGCGCGGAATGGGCGCGGGACTGGCCTCCGCTTACAGCCACCCCCTCGCGGATGATGCGCAACGGAGGCCCAGGCGGCGGTGGTGGCGGCAGCGGCGACTGCATCGTCGTGGCCGACAGCAATGTGAACCAGCGCAGCGGCCCCGGCACGACCTTCGACCGGGCTGGCTTCCTGAACAAAGGTGAAGAGGCCGTCGCCATCGCTGTGGCCGAAGATAACGATGGGGCGCTCTGGTTCCAACTGGAAGACGAAACCTGGGTGCGGGCGGATGTGGTTACAAGTGATGGTGACTGCGATAACCTGCCCGAAGGCGGTTAACGAACCACCAGACAGCCCGTAACAGATCGATGTCCTTCCTGTCCCGGACGCGCCAGCGCGTCCGGGACAACGGGAGGAGTCGGTTATGATGTCTTTGGGACAACCGAGATGGAACATACACAGACACCCACCCTGCTGACTGAAGACGATCTGATGCGCCTGAGCGCGGCAGGTCGGCGCTATGAACTCGTCCAGGGAGAATTGGTTGAGATGAATCCGGTTGGCATCGAGCATTCCGATATCTGCGGCAATGCCTATCGCGCTCTGTATGCGTTCGTCGCCCAGCACAAACTCGGTCGCGTCAACATGGACGGCCTGATCTTCCTGCTGCATATCGATCCTGTCACCGAGAAGCGCACCGCCCGGATTCCAGATGCCTCGTTCGTCCGCAAGGGACGGCTGCCGAAAGACTACGACCGTTCGCGCCCTTTTCCCGGCGCGCCCGATCTGGCAATCGAGGTCGTCTCGCCCGATGAGGGGGCCGATGAATTGATGGGCAAAATCCGGGACTATCTCCGTTTTGGGACCGAGCAGGTCTGGGTGCTGTACCCCGAATCGCGTGAACTCCACCAGTTCATTCAGGGCGAAAAGGGCAGCCACATCTACAGCGAAGGCGACCGCTTGAGCGGCGGGGCGCTGCTGCCGGGCTTTGAAATCCGCGTCGCTGACCTCTTCGCGCAGCCGGATACCGAGTAGCGCCAACCTGCCCCCGCCAAAGTCCATCGCCCCGAAGCCGCAACTTGCGCTATACTCAGGACGTATAGCACATCGTCAACCGACTCTCGGCAGACCTAACCAGGAGTAGCAAGCGGCATGGCTCCCTCATTGTTCGAGAAAATCAACACGCTCATCAGCGCCAACCTGCACGCCATCGTGGATCGGGCGCTGGAGGGCAACTCCGTCCAGGTGATGGACGAGTACATCCGCCAGGTCGAACGCAACCTGGAGGCGCTGGAAGATTCGGCCGCAACCGTGGGCGGGACGGTCAAGACGCTCAAGCGCAAGTACGAAGAGTTGGCTTCGCAGGCCGAAAAGCTCGACCGCGATATCGACACGCTGGTCATCAAGGGCAAGGACGATCTGGCGGCCGCGGCCCAATCCGAACTGAACACCAAGCAGCAGCTTTCCCAGGAATACTACCAGCAGTGGCAGGATCAGGAACAGCAGTACCAGAAGATGCTGGATATGCGCCTGAAGCTGGAAGCGCGGCTGACGATGGTCAAGCAGGAGCGCGAACACCTGCGGGCGCTGATCGAACTGGCCGAGGCCAAGAAGGTCACGACCAAGACCATCAAGAGCCTGGACGATCTGACCAAAGTGGGCGATGCCGAGATCACCAGCCTGAGCGAGCAGATTCGCCAGCGCATCGACCGCGAAGACGCCCGCCTGGATATGGCGACGGCCAATCTCAGCGAGCAGATTGATGATGCGGTGCGCGGCGGCGAAGTCGAACGCCAGCTTGAAGAACGCCGCCGGCGTCTGCTGGGTGGAGCCAGTGGCGGCGGGCAGCAAGAAGCTGGTGGGCAGCAGTCCAGCGGCGGGTAGGCGAACGCGCATCTATCAGGGCGGCTGATCTGAGCTGTGCCGCCCGCAAAGTGAGACTGAGCTATGTCGCAGGAACCGACGGTACGTGAACGCGCCTGGGGCGCGATTTTCCGCAATGCAGTGCTGAGCTGGCAGACGGCGGTGACGCTGATTATCACGCTGGTGCTGTACTTCGGCGTGCAGATCACCAACATTCCCGGCTGGGAGCAGTGGTTCTGGCTGGTGCTGGGCGGGCTGGCGGAAGTGGCCTTCATCGCCTCCAACCTCTCCGATCCGGGCGCGGCGGCGCGGGCAGTCGCCAAAGAGTTCGAGGAACAGTTCGACCTGGGGCAGATCAAGAGTACGGTTGCCCGCCAGCGGCTGCAAAGCGCCCTGGAATACCGCCGCAATATGGCGACGCTGGCCCAGCGGGCCAAAGGCGCGCTGCGGATCAGCCTCGAGCAGACGACCAAGGATGTGAACCAGTGGATCGGGCACATGTACGAATTGGCGCTGCACATCGACGCCTTCGACAACAATGAACTGGTCGAGCGCGACCGCAAGATGGTTCCACAGCAGATCGAGAAGACCCAGATTCGGCTGAACCGCGAGACGGATCCCACCATCCGCCGCGATCTGGAACAGCAGCTCAACCAGCTCAAGCAGCAGCTTGCCAACCTGGATCAGACGGCCAACAGCGTCAAGCGGGCGGAAATCCAGCTTGAAAGCACCCTGTCGTCGCTGGGGACAATCTACGCGCAGATGTCGCTGCTCGGCACGAAGGAAGTGGACAGCGGTCGGGCGCAGCGCCTCCGCCTGGAGATCCAGGACGAGGTTGCCAGCCTGCAAGATACCATCAGCGCGATGGACGAGGTGCAGTCGCAGCGCCTGCAACTGCGCTGATCCAGGGCAGAGTCATATGGGGTGACGAGGCAGAGGGCGGTCGAGCAACCGCCCTTTGTTGTTGAATGGGGACAGTCATGGACATTCTGGACAGCCACATCAGCCCGAACAGTGATGCTTTCAAGGCGAACGCGGCCCATCACCGGGCGCTGGCCGCCGAACTCCGCGAGCGGCTGGCTTTGATCCGGCAGGGCGGTGGGCCGCAGTACCAGCAGCGCCACCGCGACCAGGGCAAACTCTTCGTCCGCGACCGGATCGACCGCCTGCTTGATCCTGGAGCGGCTTTCCTGGAACTCTCGCCGCTGGCGGGGTGGTCGCTGTACGAGGATGAAACCCCCGCGGGCGGCATCATCACCGGGATCGGGCGGGTGAGCGGGAGCGAGTGCCTGATCGTCGCCAACGATGCCACCGTCAAAGGCGGCACGTACTACCCGATCACGGTCAAAAAGCACCTCCGCGCCCAGCAGATCGCGCTGGAGAACAAGCTGCCGTGTCTCTATCTGGTGGACAGCGGCGGCGCATTCCTGCCGATGCAGGATGAGGTCTTCCCGGATGTCGATGACTTCGGGCGCATCTTCTATAACCAGGCCGTGATGAGCGCGGCGGGCATTCCGCAGATCGCCTGCGTGATGGGTAGCTGCACGGCCGGCGGCGCGTATGTCCCGGCCATGTCCGACGAGACGGTGATTGTCAAAGGGACGGGCACGATCTTCCTGGGTGGGCCGCCGCTGGTCAAAGCAGCGACGGGCGAGGATGTCACCGCCGAGGAATTGGGCGGTGCGGTCGTCCATACCCGGCATTCCGGCGTGGCCGATCACTTCGCCGAGGATGACGATCACGCGCTGCACATCGTCCGCGGCATTGTCGAGACGCTCAACGTGGGCAGGCTGCCGACGACGCGGCCAGCCGGTGCGGCCGTCGAGGAGCCGCTCTACGATCCGGCAGAACTCTACGGCGTGCTGCCGACCTCGTTCCGCGAAGCCTATGACGCCCGCGAGATCATCGCCCGGCTGGTGGATGGCAGCCGCCTGCGTGAATTCAAAGCCGATTACGGCACGACGCTCGTGACCGGGTTCGCGCGGATCGAAGGCTACCCGGTGGGCATCGTCGCCAACAACGGCGTGCTGTTCGGCGAAAGTGCCCTGAAGGGGGCGCACTTCGTGGAACTGTGCGCCATGCGCCAGATTCCGCTGCTGTTCCTGCAAAACATCACCGGCTTCATGGTCGGGCGGGAATACGAAAATCGCGGCATCGCTAAAGACGGCGCCAAGATGGTTCACGCGGTCGCCAACGCCCGCGTCCCCAAACTGACGGTCATCGTCGGCGGGAGCTTCGGCGCGGGCAATTACGGCATGTGCGGGCGGGCCTACAGCCCACGCTTCCTGTGGATGTGGCCGAACGCGCGGATCAGCGTCATGGGCGGCGAGCAGGCCGCCAACGTGCTGCTGACCATCAAGCGCGATCAGCTTAAGCGTCAGAGCAAGCCTGATCTGAGCGCGGAGGAACAGGCCGCCTTCAAGCAGCCGATCCTGGATAAATACGAGGGCGAGGGCAGCCCCTACTACTCGACAGCGCGGCTCTGGGATGACGGCATCCTTGATCCGGCGGAGACGCGCCGGGTACTGGGGCTGGCGCTGGCGGTCTGCACGGCAGGCGGCATCGAAGAAACCTGCTTCGGCGTGTTCAGGATGTAATAGAATGTATTGAGAAGTCAGGTTGCACAAAAGTTTCTGAGGAACTGATACGGATGGCACACGTATTCATCTCGTATGCTCATGCTGATGGGAATGATTATGCAGACATTGTACAAGCTCGACTGAAGAAGAAGGGGATCGAATCCTGGCTAGATGACAATCTCAAGGCTGGTGATGACTGGTCTCCAATGATTGATGATGCTATTCGCTCAGCCTATGCCCTAATCCTCATTGTTACACCGAAAGCCATCGCATCCCAGTACGTAATATATGAGGTAGGTTTTGCAATGGGGCGTGGAATTCCTATACTTCCGTTGAATTTCGCCAATGCGGACATCACAACACTCATACTACCTCTAAGCAAGCTCAACATCCCGTCTTTCTTAGGCTATTCCAGAAGAATAGTGGATCCGTTGTAGGGACGGATAACTGTCGTCTGCGGCGGTCTGCGCACATATATCCGCCCGCTTGGGTTAGTTATTTCTCTGCAATAGCCTTAGATACAAGGTCACGTCCCTGGGACAATTTAATCACTCGACTCAGAGAACTGAACATTACTCCGGCCCAACTTGAAGCCAAACCAGATGTGCCTCCCTTTGTTGGAGAAGCGATACAAAAACTAGAAAGCACCGATGAGGATGTTCGACGGAAAACGCTCGAAACTCTTGCGTCGTCAGACCATCCTGCCGCACTGGAAGCGCTCGCGATCAATGCAATTCAGCATCATCTACCCGATGTCAGAAGAAACGCAGGATTCCTGTTAGCAGAGAAGACCAATTATCAGGATACCCGCGCATTGGATGGACTAATTGCTGCATTTGACCGGAAGGCCTTCGGGTCTTCCGAAAGCGCCGCTCAGATCATCAAGCAGTATGGTCAGGCAGGTATTTCAACCTTCATCAAGCTGCTAGACCACCCTTATGGTTCTTACAGTTCAACACGTGTCATCGGTGTGCGTTCACTGGGAGAAATGAACGCCAGAGAGGTCGTACCCAAATTGGCCGAAATGCTGCTGAACGACGTTAACGACGGTGTGATTCAAACCATCTTGCAGGTACTGCACAAACTCGGAGACGATTCGATAGTCCCTTCTCTAAAACAGCGATTGGCCCAAGTCGGAAACAATCAAGCTGTTCTGTTCCTAATTGCGAGCCTTCTTGTTCAGTTCAAGGACCATTCTACTGTGATACCGATTTTGATTGACCTGCTGAAGGATTCTAGTTACCGCGATGAGAGTTCGAATCTGCTCCTCGGTATAGGACATATCGCCGCACCGCAAATCACAGCCGCAATTGAAAGTCCTTATTCGAGTGTACGCCAACGATCAATCGAAGTTCTCATGAGAATGGGATATGAAGGTGCTATTCCTATGATTATTGCCCGAATAGATGATGAGGATGTGTTGGTTCGCCGAGCCGCAATTCGAGCCTTGGGGCACTTCAAAGTGACAACACTTGAGGATCGGCTGATCTCGCTGCTATCCGATAATGATGTACAGATTGCTGCGAAGTCAGCCTTATGGATGCTCGGTACGGATCGAGCAAATGCGGCTCTTGCGGCGTTTGATTCCGCCTTTCCGGGCTATTGAACCAGACTTGGAGTAAACGAACGCTATGCCCACGGACTCTTTACCCCTCGCCTGGGAGACCCACAACCGCATCCTGCTGCATCTGCTGGAGGCCACACCGGAGGCGGCATTGAGCGGCACGGCCTCCAACGGCGGGCGCAGCGTCGGGCAGATGTTCGCGCATCTCCACAACGTCCGCCTGATGTGGCTGGAAGCCGCCGACCCCTCGACCGCCGCCGGATTAGAAAAAGTCCCTGCCCGAAAGAAGGATGGCTATACCCTGGCGCAGCTTCGCGCCGCGCTGGAATCTTCTGGCGCAGCGATGACGGGGTTGTTCGAGCAGGGCTTGGCGGCGGGCAAGATCAGGAATGTGCCGATGCCGCCCGGCGTGTTTTACAGCTATCTGGTCGCCCACGACTGGTATCACATCGGCGAGATCGGCATCGCCCTCACGCAGTCCGGCCACCCGCTCGACGAGAAAACCGCCTACGCCATCTGGCAGTGGAACCAATTCACGCCGGGCTGAGCCTTCAGCCTTCGACGATGGCGCGGATCCACGGCAGATGCTCGTCGTAATGTTCGTAGCTGTCGCCCGCGATCCAGTTGATGACGGGCTGTTCACGATCCGAATTGGGCAGGAAATAACGGTACGGGCGCTGGAGATCGGCGTCGGTCAGCGTCTTGAGCTTCGCCACCATTTGCGCGTGGCTCTGATTCAGCGCGGCCAGCACCGCATCCAACGGCATCTCCCGGCTGTGGACTTGCAGGGCGGCATTGATGACCTCGACGCCGTTAGCCCAGGTCGCTTCATCCAGACCAACGGCCGCCGCCCTCGACTGCCCGTTAAGGAGCGCCAGCACCGAATCCGACCAGGCAGCGATGTGGTAGAGGTGATCGGCCACGCTCCACCCGGCGGCGTCTTTCGGCCCGGTGAGGCGCTCAGGACTGACCGAGGCCAGGTAATCCTGCAAGCGCGTCCAACTGGCGTCGATGCGGCTGAGCAGTTCGGGGATAGTGATGTCCGATTCGGGCATGTCGCTCATGGGGTATCCTCCTGATGATGCGTGAGATTGTAGCCCAAACCGACCATTTGTACTAATGGAAGGCGTGGTACTTGCGACGATGCTGTAGCGGTATAGAGGCCGATGGGTTAGAGACGTTCGTTCAGCGCGGCGATGAGGCGTTCATGGAGGGGATCGTTGGGATGGTCCGCTTCGTAAGCGCGGCGGGCTTCTTCGGCCAGCCGTTCCTGCTCACGGATGTATTCGTCCACAGCTTCCCGATTACGCAGGTAATACCCGATCACGAGATAGACATCCGATACATTCAAGGCGGAATAGTGCGTGGCAATTTCGTCCGGGGACGCGCCGCGATGGAAGTCAGCGATGACGGCTTCCAGCGTCACGCGGCTCTTCCCTACGCGGATCACGCCTTCTTCAGTTCGCAGCGGAACATCCACCGCCGCCGGCATCGGGATCATCGCATCCACCCTCCCAGACTTGCTTTCATCCAGTGTATCACAATCACGTTCCCGCCAACGGCCTGACCGCGCGAGCAAGTTTGAACTTTCGCGCGGGGCGTGGATGCCCTACAATATGCGCCACTTCCAGCCTGATGCCTATCGATGAAGGATACAGCGCCGTGACCTCCAACCCCATCATTGTCGTCCTCAAGGGCGACCAGACCGGCCAGGAACTGCTCGATGACGCGCTGCGGGTGATCCAGCCGCGCGTGACCGGCTGCCCGGTCGAGTTCGAGACGTTCGACCTCTCGCTGGAAAACCGCCGCGCCACCCGTAATCAGGTCGTCTATGACGCGGCCGCGCGCATCAAAGAGACCGGGCTGGGCATCAAAGCGGCGACCATCACCCCGCCGGGCAAAGACGACGTGGGCAGCCCAAACGCCCTGCTGCGCGAACTGGTCGATGGGCAGGTCATCCTGCGGACGGGGCGGCGCATCCCCTCGATCCGGCCCATCGCCGGCGTTCATGCGCCTATCGCCGTGGTGCGGATGGCCGTGGACGGCGAATACAGCGAGAAAGCCTGGCGCGAAGGCGAAGGGCTGGACGAAGTGGCTTACAGCACCCGGCGACTCTCCCGGCGCACCTGCCGGGCCGTGGCCGAATTCACCTTCCGCTATGCCCGCCGCACCAGCAGCAAGGTCTTCGGCGGTCCCAAGTACACGGTCAGCCCGATCTATGAAGGCATGTTCAAAGAAGAACTGGACGAAGCCTCGAAACGCTACCCCGATGTGGCCTATGATCCGCAGCTCATCGACGCCACCTACGCGCTGCTGCTCGGCACGGAAGGCGAGCCGCTGGTCATCCCGGCGCTGAACCGCGACGGTGACAACCTCAGCGATCTGGTGATGAAGATGTTCGGCACGATTGCCGGAGCCGAGTCGGTCATCTTCAACTTCGACGAGAACTTCGAGGTCAAGGTGGCATTGACCGAAGCGCCGCATGGCACGGCTCCCAGCCTCCAGGGGAAGAACATCGCCAACCCGATGGCGATGATCCTGGCCGGGGCGGCCGTGCTGGGCTACATCAAGTCGGATAAGGCCAAACGCGCCAGCCGCGCCATCTACGAATCGGTCATGGAAGCGGTGCAGGCCGGCGTCAAAACCAACGACCTGGCCGGCTCGGCCAGCACGACCGATTTCACCGATGAAGTGATCCGCCGGGTGAGCAACAAGCTGGAAGCCTGGGACGCCCTGGGACAGCAGTAGACGCGAAGGGCAGGCCATGACTCTGGATGACCGCTCCCTCGATCAGGATGTCGATACGCTCTGGTCGCTGTTGTTCACCATTGTGCTGGATGGCGAGAAGCGCATGGCCGCCTATCTGATCGCCCACGGCCTGACTCCGCCGCAGCTTTATGTTCTCAAGACGCTTTCCGAACGCGGCGGTCGCTGCCCCATTGGGGAAATCGCCCGTGCCCACCACCTCACCCACGCCACCATGACCGGGCTGGTCAACCGGCTGGAAGCCATGCAGCCGGCCCTGGTCGAACGCCAGCAGCGCGCCAGCGACCGCCGCTCGGTGGATGTCATCCTGACGGCAGCCGGGCAGGAGCTTTTTCAGGCAGTCCAGGCCGGTCTGATGGAACAGGTGCGGGTGATGGTCAGCCTGCTGCCCGCCCAGGAACGGCAGGACTTGATCGGTTATCTCTCGCGCTATTTGATGCTGGTGCAGGCCCAGTTCCCGATTTCGTCGCCATGAATACCGGTTTCTGACCGAGGACTCATAGCGTTCTCCTCTGAATCGTATACAATTGAAGCATCCACGGACTGCGATCTGGAGCGCTTATGCCCGACCGTTTCGTCCTTTCCAACATCCGGCGACTGCCGCTGTTGAGCCGTCTGGCTCCCCACCAGTTGGATGTTTTCGCCAGCGTCACGCAGGTGCTGCGTTATGAGCCGGGCGAGACCGTCTTCCAGCAGGGTGAGGTTCCTCCAGGGCTGTTTCTGTTCATCTCTGGGAATGGCGTGCTGACTCAGCGCGGTGTGGATGGGGTCGAGCGTATCTTCGGGCAGATGAACTCTGGCGAATATACCCCGGAAGCGGCGCTCTTCAACGAAACGCCCTCGCTGATGAACCTGCGCGTCACCCAGACCGCCATCGTCCTGTTCCTGGCCCGTCAGCAGATGCGCGGCATCCTGGCCCATTACCCCGATATTCAGGCCAGCTTGCAGGCCGCCCAGACGGCCGCCGCATCCGCCCCGCCGCAGCCGGGCATGGTCGAAGCCTTTGAAAGCCAGCGCCCCAACGAAAACATCCTGATTCAGACGCGCAAGCATCCGTATGCCTTCATCGGCAAGGCGCTGACGCTGATGTTCCTGACGCTGGCCGTCTGGATCGGCGGCGCTTATTTCGGCTCCGTCGTGCCGCAGTTCCCCTGGGTGCTGATCGCCCTGCCGATCACGCTGCTGTTCATCGTGCTGGCGGCCTTCTATTTCCTCGAATGGCGCAACGACCTGCTGGTCATCAGCGACCGGCGCGTGGTCAATGTCCACCGCAACATCCTCAACTTCTCGACCCAGATCAACGAGATTCCGCTGGACGGCATTCACGAAGTGAACGTCAGCCTGCCACCGCTGAGTGACTTTGGCGGGCGGCTGGTGGGCTACGGCACAATCATTATCAAGACCTCTGGCGACGCCAACAACATTCTCCTCACCGAGATGCCCAATCCCAAAGCCATCCAGGAAGCCATCTTCACTCACAAGGCCAAGTACCAGGAGAAGCGTGCCCAGGAATCGCGCGACGCGCAGCGCAGCGCCATCCGCGGCGAACTGGCGCGGGTCATCGGCGGGCCGCCTACGACTCAGCCCGCCCCCGGCCAGACGCGCCCGGCCGGCCAGAACGCGCCGCTGCCGCCCGGCGTGATCATCCGCCCCGGCCCCTTCGCCCTCAAGTTCACCGACGAGGACGGCAACACGGTCTATCGCAAGCACCATGTAGTCTGGTTTGGCAATGTTTTTCTGCCGACGCTGGTGATCGGCAGCGGGTTGGTGCTGCTTCTGCTGGGGATCGGCGGCCTGCTGGCGCTGGCGGTGGTGGCGTTGGGAGCCTTCTTGTTCTACCTGGCCGATTGGGACTGGCGCAACGACCTCTACATCGTCGGTGATGAAACCGTGACGATCATCCACCGCCGCCCGCTCTTTTTGCAGGATCAGAAGGACAAGATTCTGCTGGCTCAGGTCGATAATGTCGTGTCCAGCACGCAGGGCTTCGTCAACAGCCTGATGCAGATTGGCGAAGTCAAGCTGATGCTCAGCGGGGCGGACGAAAAGAACGCCAAACGCTTCACCTATATCTACCAGCCGAAGGCGGTTCAGCAGGAAATCGCCCGACGGCAGGACATATTCCGTCAAAACAAAAGTCAGGAAGAAGCGCAGCGCCAGCGGCAGGCGATTGTCGAATACCTGTCGGTCTATCATGAAAGCGTGGGACAGCCCCCCAACGCCTATCCGCCGAATGCACCGGCAGGCGCTCCCACCGCCTACAACGACTCCTTCGTCCAACCTGTGGATGACTACACTGAACAACCGCCGCGTGTCCGGGATCGCTCGCGTCCGCCGGGTGTGCCGCGCGCCCGCCGGGATTCCACAGGCGGAACGTAAGTCAGGCAGGGTACGGGCTTTTCAAAAGGGAGGTTATGGGCAGCCGTGTCTACTGGATCGTACCAGATTCCATCCTGGGACTCGAACTTTCCGGCGATCTGACCGTCGATGACATGCGCCCCCTCATCTGGCAGTCCATCGATGCGCTGCGTCAGGGGCCGCTGTCGTTCATGCTCGACTGCGCGTCACTGGCGACAGTCGAACCCGATGTCTATGAACTCTCCTCCTTCAGCCAGTGGATTTATCATCCCAACTCACGCTGGTTCGCCTACGTGGCCCCGCCGCCCTTCTTTATGCGCGTGATGAAAATGCGGCATCGTGGCAGCAGCCAGGTTTTCGATACCACCGATGATGCCTTGTACTTTCTGAGGCGTTCAGCCAACCCCAAGAAGCGTCCCTGATTTTCCTGCTTCGTGTATAATGCACTGCGACAACCCATTACGAATTGATTCTGTTGTGAGGTAGTGGCTCCTTATCATGGCTCTACGTGAAATTGTCCAGGCCAATCATCCCGCGCTTCGGAAGAAAGCGCACCGCGTCACCAGTTTTGATCCTAAGCTCCAGACCTTGATCGACGATATGATCGAGACGCTGCTGGACGCCCCCGGCGTCGGATTGGCCGCGCCGCAAGTGGCCGTCAGCCTGCGCTTGATCGTCGTGCGGCTGCCGGATGACGAGAAGAGCGTCGAGGAGTTCGGCGCGGAAGCCGGCAAGCTCTATGTATTCGTCAACCCGGAGATTATCAAGGCCAGCAAAGAGATGGTCGAAGGTGTCGAAGGCTGCCTGTCGATCCCCGGTTACATCGGCATGGTCGAACGGCACGAGAAGGTGACTGTGACCGGGCAGGATCGCAAAGGCAGGCCGCAGCGCATCAAGGCCTCCGGTTGGCTGGCGCGGGTCTTCCAGCACGAGATCGACCATCTGGACGGCCGCCTGTATATCGATATCGCCAGCGATGTCTGGGAAGCCCGCCCTGAAGATCAGGAAACCGCTGCGGAATAGGCACTGCCGCGAGGGAAATCGGATGTTTGACGGGAAGAACCGCCTGCTGCTGCTCCTGATTGCTTTCGCCGCGCTGCTGGCGGCCTGCCAGGGACAAGCCGGCCCCACGGTCGATGTGGCCGCGCGGCTGGCCGAGGAACGCGCCGCGCTGCCGGAAGTCACGGCGGTCGAGAAATGGCAACGAGTCGCCCTGCTGCCACTCCCCCAGATCAGCGCCCCCAGCCTGGTGCTGCTGGTCGATGGCAACTACCGCATGTTCTGGAACGATCCCAGCCTCAACGGCATCGGCAGTGGCACATCCGGCGATGGGCTGCGCTTCAGCCCGGATGACCGCGCCCGGCTGATCAACGCCCCGGCGGGGCAGCCCGACTGCGTGACGGGCTATCCCTGGGTGATCCAGGTTCCCGGCGGCTACCGCATGTACTACCAGGGCGCGGCCTCGCCCTGCACGACTCAACCAATCTCACCGACCGATCCCCAGGCGACCTTCCGCGTCTTCAGTGCCTTCTCGCGCGATGGTCTGAGCTTCGAGCGCGAACCCGGCATCCGCATCGACGCCGGCGAATCCGCCCCGCTGGCCTCCGCCGGGCATGGCCGCGTCCAGCAGTTGGATGACGGCCGTTACCGCATGGTCTTCACCGCCCGCTATCGCGGCGAAACGACTCCAGCCATCCTGGGCGCGACTTCGCTGGATGGCCTGAACTGGACGCTCGACCCGCAGCCGATCCTGCGGAATGCCAGCAGCCCCACCTTCATCCAGTTTGAAAGCACCCTCTATCTCTACGCCGTCTATCAGGCCGATAACGTCATCCTGCTCCAATCCACCGACGGCATGACTTTCACGCCCACACATTGGGTCGAGTTCTACGACGAGCAGGCCAGCCGCCTGATCGAAGCCCGCGCCCCGGAAATCTTCGAGAACCTCGACGGGATAGTCTACCTGTATGCTTCGACAGGTGGCGCGGATCGGATCGCCGTCTTCATCCTTCGGGAGTGATGGTCGTGACGCGCTTGCGTGACCTCAAGAACATCGGCCCGCGCACCGAATCCTGGCTGTATGCCATCGAGGTTCACAGCCTCGATGACCTCGAACGGCTCGGCGCGGTGGAAGTCTATCGCCGCTTACGTGAACACTTCCCCGACCGCGTGTCGCTCAATGCGCTCTATGCCCTTCAGGGCGCGATCCTGAACCTCCATTGGAACGCGCTGCCCCCGGATATGAAAGCCGAACTCCGCCAGCAGGCTGAAGACCTGTCCTCGTCCTAACCGAAAATTGATATTTCATCAACGCACCCGAAACCCCTTTACCCTTAAGATAAGATCAATATCGGATCAAGGCAAAGGGTGATCTTTATTATGCCCGTGCGAGTCACCTGGGAGGATGACGCCCACACCATCCTCCGCAGCGATACCTATGGCGAATGGGACTGGATCGATTACTACCAGTCGCTTGATGAGGTCAAACGATGTATCGAAAGCGTCCCGCATCGTGTTGATCTGATCTGCACGCGCCAGCCAGATGCCGTATCCCCACCCGGTTCCCTTCTGCCACATCTGATTCGCGCCGTCAGTCTCGTTCCGCGCAGCCTCAATACGGTGGTGATTGTCTCCCAGAAACCGTCCGCGCAGGCGCTGTTTGGCCTGTTTCAGTTGATGCGCCAGCGCCAGGCCGAATCCACAAAGGTGCTGGTCGTTCCGACGCTGGAAGAGGCGTTCACCATGCTGGCGGATCGGCGAGCCAGTCCCGCGCTGCTCGCTTCACCGGCTGTCGGTGAATAGCACAGCAATGGGACGCTGAGGCATCATGCCGGTCAACCTGATCTGGGCTGATGAAGACGCCACCATCCTGACCATCGACATCGATGGAGCCTGGGAGTGGGAGGACTTCTACCATGTGGTGGACTATGTGCAGGCGCGAGCCGAGTTGGTATCCGGTCGCCTCGACATGGTCGTCTGGCGGCGCAGCGGAGCCGTCATGCCCCACGGAACCATGGCCGCCCACATCATCCAGGCTATGCGGATGATGCCCGACCGCTTCGGCGTGGTTGCCGTGGTGACAACCAACACATTGGTTCGCGGCTTTGCCCAGTTGATCGAGAACACCGTTGGGGGGAATCGGTTCAGGCGCATCATCGTCGCCCCGACCCATGCAGAAGCCCTCAGCGCCATTCAACGCTGCCGGGAGGAAGCTCAGACGCTCTACAGCGGATAAAGGTTGATCCCCAACGCGCCGCCCACGGCCACGATCAGCGGCGCGATCACCAGCCCCGGCAGGAAGTTCGCCATTCGCGGCTGCTTGACGTTCAGCAGGATCAGCGACAGCCCGATCAGCATCAGGCCGCCCACGGCCGTCATCTCGTTCATCATCGCCGCGCTCATGAAATCCCCAATCGCGCTCCCCAGCAGCGAAAGTCCCCCCTGCACCACCAGGATCGTCAGCGTGCTGAAGGCCACCCCCACGCCGAAGCTGGCCGCGAAGGCCATCGACGCGAAGAAGTCCAACGCGCTCTTGATGGCGATCTGCTGAAAGCCGACCGCCAGCCCCATCCCATCCTGAATCGACCCGGCGAAGGTCAGCGGCCCGATGCAGAACACCAGGCTGGCCGTCACGAATCCGGTGATGAAGCGGGTACGCGCGTCCTGCCCGCCGGGCTGCACCACGCCATCTCCCCGCGCCAGCCGCCCCTCAAGCCAGCCGCCCAGCCGCTCTAGCCGTCCCTGCAAATCCAGCAGTTCACCAATTATCACGCCTGTCACGATGCTGACCAGCGGGATGATCGGGTTGCCGGTCTGCCCGGCATTGCTGATCCCCACGAACAGCGTCACCAATCCCAGCCCGGTGACGACCGACTCCTGAATCTTCTGCGACAGGCGGTGGCCGATCAGCATTCCCAGCAGGCTGCCGATGGCGACCGTCACCATATTCAGGATGGCTCCACCCATGAATCACCTTTGCTCGGAACGTTCCGCCCAATCCCGCCGCAGCAGGCCGAACAACCACAGATCATGAAAGCCGCTGTCGGCGTAGAAGTGTTCGCGCTGGATGCCTTCGCAGCGGAAGCCGACCTTTTCCAGCACGCGCCGCGATGCCGGATTGCGGCCTTCGGCATCGGCCTCGATGCGGTTCAGTGCCATGCGCTCAAAACCGAAATCGACCACTGCCCCCAGTGCCTCCGACATGAGTCCCTGTCCCCAATACGCCCGCGCCAGATCATAACCGACCGACGCCCGGCAGTCGGCGCGAATCCAGTAGTTGTAGCCGACCATCCCGATCAGCTCGTCGTCTCCATCTTTGAGGGTGATCCCCCAGCGGATTTCGCTGCAATCGTCATACGATGCGGTGATGTTTTCGATGAGCTGCACCGCCTGATCCAACTGGCGATAGGGCGTTCCGGTGTTGTAGCGCGTCACCTCGAAGTCGCTGCGAAGGCGGAACACCGCATCCGCGTCCGCCCGCGTGATCTGGCGCAGCCGCAGCCGGGGTGTTTCCAGCGCCGGGAATGCCCCGAAGTCGAACACATCCATCATGGCTTCACCAGCCGTTCCGCTTGCATTTCTCCCCACAGCCGTTCGATCTCGATCACCATGCGCCGGGCGCTGCGCTCCATCAACGCAACAGCTTCATGCTGATCCTGGTTCAGCGCTTCAATCTCACGGGCATGATACACATTAACAAGATATATCCCCAGCAGCACCATCTCCAGCGGGGTCCGCGCGGCATACATCAGCCGGTAGCGCGGATCGCTCAGCCACCGGGAACGGGGATTCTCGGCGACGGCGGCGTAGGCGTCAATCGCATCCGAGGTCAGATGCACCGCCTGGCGGATTTCTTCCAGCAGCCGTTTTTGTCGTTCGGTGAGTTTGCCAAATCGCTCTCGTATCACGGCGTCATAGCCGCGCGCTAGATCGTCACGCAGGCGGCGGAGTTCAGCAGGGGTCACGTGGATCCATCCCCATCATGCACGGCAGAATCAAGTATGAGGGCAGTGCCGATTGATCTTACCTTACATGCCTTATAACGGCCTTTCAATATTGCCAAAGTCCGGCATAAGTCCAGTTACAGCCGCCGCTGGTCGCGGCCGCCGCTGCCGAGCTTGTCCTTCGCGCTGCGGGTACTCATCCCGCCAGAGGGTTCCATCGCCTTGTAAAAGGCCTCGTCATATGCCCGCGTCTTGACCACCACCGGCATCGGCACGGCGTGCCCCATGATGATCGCCTGCTGTTTGGTATCCAGCCGCGCCAGCACTTCGCGCAGGTTGTTCGCCCCGTTGATGCCGGTCAGCACCGCGTTGATGTCGCGCTCGTTGTCCAGCAGCGCCGTGACCCGCGTCCCCACCTGACTCATCACTTCGTCATCGATCCCGCTCGGCCGTTGATCGACGATCAGCAGCGTGACGTTGTACTTCCGCAGTTCGCGGGCAATCGTCCCGAAGATCGTCTGCCCGGCGATGCCCGGCTGCAAGAACTTGTGCGCCTCCTCGATGGTGATGAGCAACTGCGGCGGCTTATCGGCCTCGTCGCCCAGCGAACGTTCCACCATGTCCACGTAGCGATCCCGGATGCGCCGCGTCAGGTAATTGGCGACCAGGATGTAGGCTTCCAGTTCGTTGCCGTAGCGTCCGAATTCCAGCACCACATTCTTACGCTCG
>JAEUQZ010000550.1 GCA_016788965.1 Anaerolineae bacterium
CCCCCAAATCGCAATCTTATGAACCCAAAGACACTTCACCCGTCAGGAGACCTAAGCCATGACTGTCGATCTTCGCAGCTATGTATTCCTGGACAGCCTGCAACCGCAGCACGCGGCGTTTCTCGGAACGGTGGCGCGGGGGTTCCTGCCCCTGCCGAACGATGCTTCCCTGTGGATCGAAATCTCGCCCGGCATCGAGATCAACCGGATCACGGATGTGGCGCTGAAGGCGACCTCGGTGCGGCCGGGGATGCAGATCGTCGAGCGGTTATACGGTTTGCTGGAAGTGCATTCGAGCAGTCAAGCGGAAACGCGGGCAGCGGGCGAGGCGATCCTGGAGGCGCTGGGTGTCCAAGAGCAGGACCGGCTCAAACCACGGGTGGTCTCCAGCCAGATCATCCGCAACATCGATGCTCACCAGACGCAGCTCATCAACCGACTGCGGCACGGGCATATGATTCTGGCCGGGCAGACGCTGTATGTGCTGGAAGTGGAACCGGCGGGATATGCGGCGCTGGCAGCCAATGAAGCCGAAAAAGCGGCGGAGATCAACATCCTGGAAGTACAGGCGTTCGGCAGCTTCGGGCGCGTGTATCTGGGCGGGGAAGAACGGGACATCATGGCCGGATATGGGGCGGCGCTGGCGGCCATTGAGGGCGTGATCGGGCGGGAGCCGGGGACACCGGCACGCAAGGAATAAGGGGAAATAGGGATTAGGGATTAGGGATTGGGGATTAGGGAAGACGGAATACGAATTGAACCACCAAATCCCGATGAAATGGCAGCAGACCCAACGACGAAAATCCAATACGAATTGAACCGCCATCCCTAAAGGGAGGCTTCGCACAGACGCCAAGAGCGCCAAGATCATACGGAGAGTGTGAGAGATTCGGAGGGCGTGGGGGTTTGGAACAGGATGCAGAGGAATACAAAGGGAAGAATGGGTTATTGTGGGTAAGGGCGTATGTTCATTGGTGAAGTGATTGGTTCCGTGGTCGCCAGCCAGAAGACGGACAATATGGCAGGATTCGCGCTGCGAATCGTGCGGAAGATCAGCCCCGACATGGAAGCGTCGGCGGTGTATGCGGTGGCGGTGGATGGCGTGGGGGCAAAAGACGGCGAGTATGTGCTGGTGACGAGCGGCAGTCCGGCCCGGCAGACGCCCCGCACGGACGCTCGGCCGGTGGATGCGATCATCATGGCGATTGTGGATACGTGGCAGATCAACGGGAAGGTTCGGTACACGAAGGGGGACACCCCAGGAGAATAGCGAGCGAGGACATCAGGATGCTGCGATTGGCACTATCCTGGAATAGGTAGCCGAGCGGCGAAGGATAGTGTTACAATTATCTTACAGATTCCAGACAAGATCGAGCGGGCAGGCAGTTCAGGATGAACAGACAGCGTATCCTGGTCGTCGAAGACAACCGCGACAACATGGTGCTGATTACCGATATGCTGGAAGCATTGAATTATGCGGTGCTGACGGCGATGGATGGTCAGAAGGGCATCGACACGGCCATCGCGGATAATCCCGATTTGATCCTGATGGATTTATCGCTGCCGGTGGTGGATGGATGGACGGCGGCGGGGGTCATCAAGAGCCATCCTGAACGCAAACAAATCCCGATCATCGCGCTGACCGCCCATGCGATGAGCGGAGACCGGGAGCGGGCGCTGGCCGCTGGATGCGACGATTATGTGTCCAAGCCGATCAATTTCAGCGAACTGACGGGCAAGATCACCCAGTTGTTGAATGCAAGGAAACCGGTTTGAAAATCCTGGTGGCCGAAGACAACCCGAACAGCAGACAGCTCGTCAAGGACATCCTGGAGAGTGTCGGCTATGAGGCTTTGCTGGCGGTGGATGGGCCGAGCGCGGTGGCAATAGCCCAGGCCGAGATTCCCGACCTAATGATCCTGGATGTGAATATGCCGGGCATGAGCGGCTTCGAGGTGTGCGAGATCGTCAAGCGCGATCCGAAGCTCGCGCACATTCCGGTGCTGATTCTTTCGGCGCAGACGGACATCGACAGCCGAGTGGCGGGGCTGGGATTGGGGGCAGACGATTATGTCGCCAAGCCGTTCAGCCCGCGCGAACTGGCAGCCCGGATCGACGCGCGACTGCGGACGAAATCAGAAGCGGACAATCTGCGAAACACGCGCGAGATGATCCGAAAGACATTCGAGCGGTATGTCGCGCCATCGGTAGTCGAGCAACTGCTGCAAGACCCGTCGCGGATCAAACTGGGGGGGCAGCTTCAGGATGTCACGGTGCTGTTCAGCGATCTGGAGGGGTTCACGGGGGTTTCCGAACATGCTGACCCGGAGCGGCTGCTGACGGTACTGAATGCGTATCATGAACTGGTGGTCAAGATCATCCAGGATCACGGCGGGACGGTGGACAAGTTCATTGGCGACGGGGTGATGGCGCTTTATAATACACCCCTACCCCAGGAAGATCATGCGCTGCGGGCTGTAACGACTGCGCTGCAAATTCAGGAACAGTTAGAGAGCTTTTCGCAGCAGTTTGAGCCGCAGTACCGTTTGAAGATCAACTTCGGCATCAATAGTGGAAGAGCCGTCGTGGGGAATGTGGGCACGCATCATCTGATGGATTTTACCGCCGTCGGCGATACGGTGAATCTGGCGTCACG
>JAEUQZ010000551.1 GCA_016788965.1 Anaerolineae bacterium
GATGGCGATCTCCAGCGCGGCAGCCGGGGCGATGTCGATCTCCCAGTAGATGCCGTCCTCAACGCCATCGCGGAAGTCCCCTTCCCCACTCGATGAGAATCCCCAGAAATCCAGATCGCTGCCTTCCCAGACGGCTCCGCGCGGCAGCGATCCGGTGAGGGCGAGGGCGATGAGGGAGTCGTCCTGGAGTAGATCGCGCTGTTTGCGCTGGGCGAGGGCACGGAGGGATTGGGCCGTGATGGGTGTCATGGGTAGGAGTTTAGCTGCAAAGTTGTAAAAAAGAATTCTACCACAGAGACACAGAGGACACAGAGGGAAAACAAGAGAGTTAGCTGAGCAGGAGGAGGTGGAGGAGGCTGAGGGGGACGGGGGTGTAAATCCAGAGGCGGGAGAAGGCGCGGTTGAAGTCCAGCAGGGGGTGGTTCCGCAGGAGGAAGTGCAGGACGGCGTGGACGATCAGGAAGCCATTGAAGGCCAGTTGGAATTCGCGGATGGGGAGCAGCCAGAGGATCAGCAGGGTGATGGGGATGTGGGCGGCGGTGAAAAGCTGAAAGGCGGCTGAATCACTGAGCGGGCGGAGGAAGGGGAAGAAGCGCCATTCGCGGCGCTGGATGGCATCGAGTTCATGGGCAAAGAAGAGGGCGATGTTGAGGTAGAAGAGCAGGTCAGCGAGGGTGGGCATGGGTGGGTTCCGTGTGTTTGGGGGATTATAGTGCGAGGCGGCGGAATGAGAAAGCAATCACCCGTTATGGGGGGTGGTCGGGAGTGGTAATCTGTCGTAATATGATAGGCGGGCATACCGATGAGGGATGCTCCGATGTGCAGGCAAAGATTGAAAACTCCGCTTGGGGAAAGGGACGGTCATGGATCAGCAGCAGGTGTTGAGCGCGATCAAGCAGAAGTACAACGTATCTGATGGCGAAGCGCGGCAAGTGATGAGCGCGCTGGTCGAGATCGAGAAGCGGCGGCAGTCGGCCACGAGCGGCGGCGGCACTGTGCCGGGGATGCGCGGAGCCGCGCCCCAGGGCGGAGCCGAATCGCGCGGGCTGGTCGGCGATCTGGTGGGCGGCTTGCTGGGCGGAGCGCTCGGCGGCGGCAATCAGGGGGGCAATCAGCCGGGCCTGGACGCGGGCGATCTGATGGGGCTGGTCGGCAGCCTGATGGGCGGCGGCTCCGGCGGTCAAGGCGGACAGCAGGGCGGCGGCGATCTGCTCGGCGGTTTGCTGGGTGGACTGCTCGGTGGCGGATCAGGCGGCGGTCAGGGCGCTCAAGGCGGCGCGGGCGGTCTGATGAACATCGTGATGGACATGCTGGGCAGCGCGTCGGGACCGAATAAACCGGGTCAGGGCGGCAGTCTGCCTGATCTGGGGAGCGTGCTGGGCGGATTGCTCGGCGGCGCCGGTGGCGGTCAGGGCGGTCAAGGCGGGGCGGGCGGCATGGGGCTGGATGATCTGATGGGGATGTTCGGCGGTTTGCTGGGCGGGGCGACGGGAACGCAGCCGCAGCAGCCCCAACCCCAGCAGCCTCAACAGCCGCAGAAGCCGAACCAGGGCGGCATCGGTGAGGCGCTGGCGGGGATGGTCGGGCAGAAGGACGAGCGCGACGAGCGTGAGGATCGCCCGTCGGCGAACGATAAGCTTCAGGACGCGCTGAGCCAGTTGGGGGCGGATAAGAAGAAGAAGGGCAGCCCGCTGGATAAGTTGAGCGCGAGCCAGCAGAAAAAGAAGAAGAAGGGGTAGCCGGCGGGATCGATCCACGGCAGGCCCATCGGCGACTGATTGAGTTATACTCCCTCGGAAACGGGGGAGTTTTGATTCTGGATAGGCGAGGCGATGATGACGACGCTGGCGGCAGTCGATCTGGGGAATGAGTCCGGGCGGGTGATGCGGGTGATGTTCGACGGCGGGCAGATCAGCAGCAGCGAGGTTTACCGCTTCCTGAACCAGCCGGTCACGGTCACGGGGACGCTGTATTGGGATGTGCTGCGGCTGTGGCACGAGATCGAGATCGGGCTGGGCAAGGCGCTGACCGAGTCGGTGGACGGGATCGGTGTGGATTCGTTCGGCGTGGACTTCGGATTGCTGGACGGGCACGGCAAGCTGATCGGCAACCCGGTGCATATGCGGGACGGGCGCACCGAGGGGATGATGGAGTGGGTGCTGGTGCGCGTGCCGCGGGCAACGCTCTGGGAACGGAGCGGCGGGATCGGGTTCTACGTCATCAACACGCTGTACCAACTGGCGGCGGTGCTGCGGGATGCGCCGTGGCAGTTGGAGGCGGCACGGACGTTCCTGACCGTGCCGAACCTGCTGAATTACTGGCTGACGGGCGAGAAGCTCTCCGAGTTCACGCATACCACGACGACGCAGTGCTATAACCCGCTGGCGGGGGATTGGGACCGGCTGACATTGGAGACGCTGGGCATCCCGACGGCGATGTTCCCAGTGGTGGTGCATCCGGGCGAGCGGATCGGGGCGTACCGGGAGGTTCCGGTGTACGCGGTGGCAAGCCACGATACGGGCAGCGCGGTGGTGGCCGTCCCGGCGGAGACGCCGCATTACGCCTACATCAGCAGCGGGACGTGGAGCCTGTTCGGGGTGGAGACGCGCCAGCCGCTCATCAACCCGGCGGCGATGGCGGCCAACCTG
>JAEUQZ010000552.1 GCA_016788965.1 Anaerolineae bacterium
GCTGCTGGTCGCGCCAGTGTATGACACGGGCGACCGCCGCCGCGTGTATCTGCCGCCGGGTGAGTGGGTCGATTACTGGACGAAGCAGCGCCATCACGGGCCGGCGCATCCGATGGTCGATGCGCCGCTGGATAGGCTGCCACTGTTCGTCCGCTCCGGAGCGGTCATCCCGATGATGGCCGAGCAAGCCCGTATCCCGGAAGGCACGGTCGATCCAATGATCGTGGAGATTTATCCGGGGGCGGAAGTGCGTTATGCCTTCCGGGAAGATGAGGGCGTGACGGAGTTCTCCGGCGGACTCGACGCCCAGCAGTTCACATTCGGCTGGCGGGGAGGGCCACCCCGCGCCTATCACCTGCGGATCGTCGGCGGCCGGCCAGTGAGCCGCGTGATGCTGGATACCCCGGAGGGCGTCCGCACGCCGCTGGAACACTGGCAGGTGACGACCGATTCCACCCTGGAAGTTTACGTCCCGCGAACCTCGGACGCCCACGTCATCATCGAACTCGCGGATGCGTAACGGCGCGGCCAAGCGCCGCGCTCAGACAACTGAAGACTGCATCAGGATAGAAAGGGGGCTGCCTATTACCTGATCCGCCGCACCGGACTCGCCACAAAAGTTTCGTTCAATTGAGGAGGTTGTGTCATGTCTTCACGTTTTCGCCTGTTCATTCTGGTACTCTGCCTGGCCCTGATGTCGGTCGGAATCGTCCGCGCTCAGGATGTCGAACTGAATGTGGTCGGTTTCGTCGTGCCCCTGGAAGAGCAGGGCACACCGCTGGATGACGCCTACAAAGCCTTCATCGGCGGCTTCCAGGAAGCGCACCCCGGCGTGACCGTCAATGCGCTGGAAACCCCGCCGGAATTCGACACGCAACTGCTGGTCGATCTGGCCGCCGGAACCGCGCCGGACATCTGGAATCAGGATGGCTCGACGATCTCGCGCCTGATCGATAACGGTTACGTCCTGGACATGCAGGAGTGCGTCGAACTGGTTCCCGAACTGAACCTGGATCGCTTCTTCCCCTCGGTGCTGGCGATTCACCAGCCCGAACCGGACGGCCCGATCTACGGTCTGCCGAACGACTTCACGCCGATGGTGATCTACTACAATGTCAAGTCCTTTGAACGCGCCGGCGTCGAACTGCCGAAGGCGGGCTGGACCTGGGACGAATTCGTCGATACGGCCATGCGGCTGACACTGGATGCCAACGGCAACAACGCCACCAGCGCCGATTTCGACTCGGAAAATGTGGTGCAGTGGGGCTTCCGCGTGCGCCGCTTCGTCTTCGAGTGGATTTACCGGGTGTGGCAGAACGGCGGTGATGTGATTTCGCCGGATGGCTCGACCGCCAGCGGCTACCTGGATTCGCCGGAAGCTATCGCCGCGATAACCTGGCTGCGCGATCTGGTGACGGTGCAGAAGGTGGCTCCGCCGCCCACCACCCTCGACCAGTTGACGCAGCAGTTGGGCTTCCTCGATCTGTTCCTGAAGGGTGACTTCGCCATGTTCGACCGGGGTCACTGGGAGCTGGTCGGCCTGCGTGCCAACGCCTTGTTCGAGCCGGGCATCTTCGGTGTGGTCGGGCAGCCGCAGGGAACCAACCGCGCCACCGTCCTGTACGAGTCAGGCTTCGTGATCCGCGCGGACATCCCCGAAGAGAAGAAGCTGGCGGCCTGCCAGTTCGTCGAAGCCGCCACCAATCTGGAATACCAGAACACGAAAGTGCTGACCGGCATCGCCATTTCCGGCAACCAGGAAGCGGCTGCCGCGGCCATCGAGAAAAGCCCTGATCCGGCTATCGAGCAGGCCTTCTACGATGAAGTCGAGTTCGGGCGCGCGCCCTACGGGGCGGCCTTTGCCAGTTGGCCGACCATCGAAGAACTGCTCAACTCGATGATGGAACGCATTCTGGCTGGCGGCGAGGTCGAGGCCGAAGTGGCCGTCGCTGTCGAAGAGATCAACCGCGAACTCTCCCGCTAGACCCCTTCACTCCAGGGCCGCCCACATGGGCGGCCCTTCCAACTGCATGGACGATATGGAGGGTGCCCCATGTCCAAGCACACATTGGCTGCCCCTGCCGAGATGATGGAGTCAGAACCTCGCCCATCACTCCGCAGCTTCTGGCGGCGCTTCAAGAGCCGCTCGAACGAGAAAATTGGCTATCTGTTCATTGCGCCTTCGCTTATTCACATTCTCGTTTTTCTGTTCATCCCGCTGATCTTCAGCTTCTTCCTCTCCTTCCGGGAGTGGACTAAACCGGGTTTCCAGGACGCGCCCTACATCGGTCTTGGGAATTACGAGTTCCTCACGGAAGACCGCCGCTTCTGGCAGGCGATGGGCAACTCGGCCTACTACACGGCGCTGGCTGTGCCGCTGGGCATGGCGGTCAGCCTGGGCATCGCTGTGGTCATGAATCAGAAGCTGAAGGGCGTGTACTTCTTCCGCACGCTGTTCTTCATGCCAGTGGTCTCGTCGTGGGTAGCCGTGTCGATCATCTGGCTGACGCTGCTCGACCCGAACGTCGGCATCGTCAATTACGTCCTCGGCCTGCTGGGACTGCCGCAGATCAACTGGCTGGGGGATCCGCGCTCGGCTATGCCGTCCATCGTCCTCATCACCATCTGGAAGGGGGCGG
>JAEUQZ010000553.1 GCA_016788965.1 Anaerolineae bacterium
CCCCAGGAACTCTACGAAGCGGCGGCCATCGACGGGGCCAATCGCTGGCAGAAATTCTGGCGTGTCACGCTGCCGCTGCTGGCGCCGACCTCGTTCTTCCTGGCCGTGACCGGCGTCATCGGCTCGTTCCAGGTGTTCACCCCAGTCTACGTCCTGACCAAAGGCGGCCCGCTCGATTCGACCAACACGGCCGTCTATCACATCTACCGCCGCGCCTTCCAGGAATTCGACTTCGGCTATGCCTCAGCCCAATCCTGGATTTTGTTCGGCGTGATCTTCATCGCCACCATCATCCAGGTGGTTTACGTCCGCCGCCGCAGCGAAGAAATCCAGTATTAGGGGGTGTGCTATGGTTGCCAAGACGACGCCAGGACTGGTCATGGCTCGTATCGCGGGGTATGGAATCCTCGTGCTGGTGGCGGGGATGATGGTCGTGCCGTTCCTGTGGATGGTCACGACCTCGCTCAAAGCGCCGGGCACGGAGTTCGCCTACCCGCCGCAAATCCTGCCGACACAGTTCGACTTCAGCAACTATCAGCGTTTGTTCGAAAACCTGCCCTTCGGCCAGTATCTCCTGAACACGCTGTTCATCACGCTGGCGACGGTACTGGGACAGATCACCATCTGTTCGCTGGCGGCCTATGGATTCGCCCGGCTGAACTTCATGGGGCGGGATACCATCTTCGTCCTGTACCTGACCACAATGATGATCCCCTTCCAGATCACGCTCATCCCGATGTACCTGATTATCACCGGGCTGGGCTGGGTGAACACCTATCAGGGCTTGATCGTGCCGGGGATTTCCAGCGCCTTCGGCATCTTCCTGCTGCGGCAGTCGTTCCTGAACATCCCCCGGGATTACCAGGACGCCGCCCGCATCGACGGGGCCAGCGAGTGGGTCATCTTCACGCGGGTGTTCCTGCCGCTCAACGGCCCGGCGCTGGCGACGCTCTCGGTCTTCGCCTTCATGGGAACCTGGACGGATCTGCTCTGGCCGCTGCTCATCGCCCGCAGCGAGCAGATGCGTACCCTTGAACTGGGACTGGCCTACTTCAATGCCCGCCCGAATGCCTTCTTGCAGCCCAACTGGCCGCTGCTGATGGCCGGCTCGGTGGTGGTAATGCTGCCGGTGCTGCTGGTTTATATCGTGGCGCAGCGCTACTTCATCCAGGGCATCGCCCTGAGCGGGGTCAAGGGGTGATATGCAGTTCAGCAGCTTCGATACCCACGATCCGATCCTGGAGATCGACGGCTGGAAGCTGAGCTTCCAGGTCATCACGCTGGAGAATGTCTACGGCCTCGACCCGGATCAGCTTAGCCTGATCGCCGAGCCGGATGGCTGGCGGCTGGAGGTGGGTGGGTTGACCTGGGCGGGTGGGCAGCGGCAGGCTCAGGGCAGGCTCACGCTCATCGCGCGGCGGGATGAGGCCGGGCATTTGCGCCTGCGGATCAGCGCGACCGCCGAACAGAAGATCACCACCCTCAAGATCATCGCGCGGGGACTGCCGCCGCTGCGCCCGCTGGACATGCTCGATCAGCCGCGCGACGTGCCCATAGACGGCCTGCTCGACCGCTATCCGAACGGCATCCGGCTGCCGCTGTGGGTCGTCGGGATGGCCGCTGGCGGAACGCTCGGCTTCCGTTGTGAAGACCCGGCCTACCGCGCCAAACGCTTCTGCGTCTACCGCGAGCGCATGGGCGGGCTGGCCGGGCAGACCGCGCTTGAATGTCTGGTCGATCAGGATGCGCGGCACTTCGATACCCGCTTCGACGCGCCCGAATGGGTCTTCGCTCGCGGCGTCGATCCTGACAGCTTCCGGTCACAGCAGTTGGCCTTCAGCGAAGCCGCGGGCGGGCTGATCCCCTGGGAGGCACGCAGCGATGTGCCCGCCTGGACGCGGGACATCCGGTTGGTGCTGACTCTCCACGGGATGCACTGGTCAGGCTACACCTTCAACGACTACGCGGACATGCACGAGATCGTCACTTATGTCACCGAGCGCATCGATGGGCGGCAGGTGCTGGTGTATCTGCCCGGTTGGGAAGGGCGCTACTACTGGCAGTATGGCGACTTCCGACCGGAGCCGATGCTGGGGGGCGCGGACGGGTTCGCGCGGCTGTGCGAGACGGCGCGGCAGTCCGGGGCGCACCTCATGCCGATGTTCGGCGGCAACTGCGCCAATGCCTGGATGCCCAACTTCCACGCCTTCGGCCCGTCGTCATATATGAAGACGGCCACGCGCAATCCTTTCCTCGGCAACCAGCCGGATTGGAACACCAGCCGCGCTCATGATACGGGCTGGCAGGCCTGGCTGAATCCGGGCGCTCCCGCCTGGCAGCAGGAACTCACCCGCCAGATTTTCGGGCTGCTGGATGCGTATGACCTGGATGCCGTCTTTCTGGATACGGTCGAGGTCTGGACGAACGATCCCGACTTCAACATGCGCGAGGGCTACCGCCAGCTTGTAGACCGGCTGCGGGCGAACCGTCCTGATCTGCTGGTCACCGGGGAAGACTGGTTCGACGGGCTGCTGTGCATCTTCCCGATCTTCCAGCAGTCGTCCAAATGGCGGCAGGTTCCCGATTGGGTCGGGCGTTATGCCCGCCTGATGGGGCACATCTGCGACGGCGAGGCC
>JAEUQZ010000554.1:0-241 GCA_016788965.1 Anaerolineae bacterium
TCGGTCATGTCCGATGTCTGGATGGCATTCCGCAGCGAATCGGGAATCGATTGCAGCGACGCCCACTGGGTGAGTTTACTGGCGAGGTTGCCGGGGATCATCTCCAGGTCTTCCACCGTCGGCGCGACCCGCGCATGAGTCAGTGTGTCAGGAGTGTCGAAGAAGAGCTTACGCACCATCCGCAGATCGCGTTTGCTCGTCGCCCCGACCTCACCGACCTGCGAGATTCCGAACCGCCCGG
>JAEUQZ010000554.1:251-2630 GCA_016788965.1 Anaerolineae bacterium
CCCGCCAATCTGCTGGACTTCCGCCGCCGTCAGCAGACGGCTGTTGCGCCCATCGAACTTCTCGACTTCGTAAAAGCACACGTAGTCCGCGGGCAGGTTCAGCCCCATCCCGACCGCATCGGTCGCCACGCAGATTTCGGTCTCTCCGTTGGCGAAGCGGTCAGCCTGTTTACGCCGGACTTCTGGCGGTAGATTCCCATATACGACCGAAACCGTCCGCTTCATCCGCTCCAATTCCGTCTTAAGGTGCAGCACGGTCTGACGCGAGAACGCCACCAGGATTGTCCGCGGCGGCAGATCGGTTAGCGGCCAGGCCTGTTCGGCTACGCGGATCGGGGCCAAGCGCTGATGTTCGATGACCTCGATTGGCATAGCAGCGGCGTTTGCCATCTGCTCGATCAATCCCCGCGCTGTGTCCGGCCCGATGACATGAATTTCCGGCGCTTCCGCCTCCATCAGCGCCCGCGTCCAGGCCCACCCGCGATCTGCATCCGCCAGCATCTGCGCTTCGTCGATGACCACGCAGCGCCCACTCTGGTGTGGATTGAACATCTCGACGGTTGCCGAGGTGATTGGGGCGTCGAAGATCGGAATATGTTCTTCTCCCGTCAGGAGATTGCAGAGGGTTCCTTGCTGGTTCAGCCTGTCAAAGATTTCGAAGGCCAGCAAGCGTAGTGGAGCCAGATACCACCCACTGCCTGCTTCGGCCAGGGCTTGCAGCGAAGCGTGCGTCTTGCCGCTGTTAGGTGGCCCGATGTGAAGGACGATGCGCTGGTCTGCCCGGCCATCATGCCGCCATGTCGGAAAAGCCGCCAGCAACCGCGCCCGTAGCGCGGCCCGCCGCTCACGTTCTTTCTTGCGCTCTTCTTCAAGCTGCCGTTGATGTTCCCGCCGCTGCTCATCGCGCTCGGCGGCAATCGCTGCTTTCCGTTCGTTGAGCAGCAGGCGGTAATCCTGGTACGTCTCCGGCAGTCCCCACTCGCCGCGAACCTGTCCCCAGAGCGGATCCGACCGCCGAATACCCGCTTTCTGAATCCGGCGGCGCAGTGTGCCTGGGTTGACTTCCAACACCAGCGCCAGATCGTTTAGCGCAATCGGTTCGTAAGTCGTCAGGTGTTCCCCGTATTCGGAATTCTGGAGCGCCCCTTCGATGTCTTCTGCTGAAAGACGCAGATGTCCTTCCGGGTCCTCGAATGCCGAAATCCGCCCCTCCTGGATGGCTTTCTCCAGCGTTCCTGGACGTATCCCCAGCCGGTGCGCTCCCGCGCCCAGGGTATACGTGCGTGCGATCACTTTCATCCGGGAGGTCTTGCCTTCTCGTGTGCCAGGGCGCAGCAGTTTCCCGCCTTGTTCGACCAGCGACTCCCAGGACATGCGAAGGCTGTCCACCGCCGCGTCGCGTGCTGTCTGGGCATCCGCTTCCGGCAGACGCACCCAGGTGGTCAGGTCTTGCCTGGATTGCCCCTGTACCTGGAAGATCTTCAGCGCCCCCTGCCGGATCAGCCCTTCAGTGTTCTGTGCCCCCACCAGATTATCGATCTCGGCCCGCGCCGCCGTCTGGCCGTTCCTGTTCGAGAGGAACTGCGTCACTCTTTCCTTCAACTGAGCCAACCGCTGCTGCTCGATGACAGCCCGCGCGGACTTCGCTCCCAGGCGCAGGGGGTCATAAACCAGTGTTTCGAGCTTGACCAGATCGCCGTGAACGATCAACAGATCAAGCGCGTTGGATTCGTCTGGCCCATGCGCGAGCGAGTCGTAGTTCACATACCCTGGTGACGCTGCCATCCGTTCCAGCACAGCGGTTGTCAGAGGATTGCCACTGGATTGAAGGCGTGCCGCGCGGGACTGAAACTGCTCAGCAATCGGAGCCTCGGTGAACTCGCCACTGTGCATTTCGGGGAACACGGCCTTTCCCCATTTCTTTCGCTCATGCAGTACATCTGTTGTGATTCGGGCCGTGTCATACCACCAGTCACCCTCGTTGGCGACGGCCTCACCAACCAGGTTCGGAGTCATCGCCCGGCTTAATTCCAGCCGCTGGCAGAGCATATCGTGACGAATGAAGCCTTCCGGTATCCGAATCAGGATTTCCTTCAGGAGTTGGGGGGTGGGTTCGAGGCGTGGCATCAATTTCCTGTCGATTCTGTGGTCAGATGGTTTGGGGGCTTCGGCGCGTCGGATCCATCCCGATGCAGCAGGAGTTCTTGCGGACGCAGCCATCCGTTGTAATCGAATCCCATCGCGTGACTATGTATTCGCGGAAGCCGGGGAACGACTCGATGGTACGCAGCGCCCGCTCGCAGGTCTCCCGGATGCCAGTCTCATCATAGATGTGAAACGGAGTCCCGAAGTGCTTGACAATGGCCGGAAGTTGGGGAA
>JAEUQZ010000555.1 GCA_016788965.1 Anaerolineae bacterium
GACTTCATCCGGCAGTCGCAGCAGCGAGCGATGCTCGCGAAGCTGGCTGGAATTCTTGAAGCCAGCGGCATTCAGCACCAGTTCACCATGCCCGCGCGGGATGGGGTAGCCATGCTCGCCATCGCCCACCTGGGCATAGTAGGGGCGGTCGCTGCCGCCGTTGGGGACGATCTCGTCATAGGCATAAAAGCGCTCGCCCTGCCCCCGGTAAAGATCCATCAGCAGGATCGCCAACTGGCGGGCGCGGCTGATGGCATTCAGGTTGGCGCGGGCGCTGTTTTCACTGGCCTGTCGCCAGACGCTGAAGTCTTCGACCACGCGGGCGGGAATGCGTTCCCAGGTGACGCCCTCTTCCGGAAAGAAGATGCTGAGCAGGTTGTAGGCCAGCCAGCGGCGCTCGCCCGTTTCTAGCTGATAACCCTGCGGCGGGGTATGCACCACGGTGATGGGGTAGGTGAGGCCGTTGGCGCGGATGTTGGCCGCCAGTTCGACGATCTCGATCAACGATGCCTCGATTGGCCCCATCTTCTCCGGGCGCGGCACTTCTTCAGCGGCAGCCAGGAACGGCTCCAGCTTGAACTCGCGCCCGGCTTCCTGGATCGCCATTTCGTACCAGCGGGCGTAGAGCGTGCGCGTGCCGGAGGCCCGGCCATCCCAGAAGGCTCGCACCGGGGAAGGGACGGCGCGACGCGGCTGAGATGGATCGGGGTGAATATCGAGGATGCTGACCGGGCGCACATTGACCCGGCCGACATCGACCTTGCTCAGATCGCCGAAGATCGCGGCATCGGTTTCAGCCAGCGATAAGTGCGACGAGTCATCGAAGACATCCAGCGACTCGCGGGCAGCGCGCCCACGTCTAGCCGACACGGGCCAATCCTTCCTGAACTCGGTTCACCAGTTCCCAGGCATCTCTGGCGGCCAGGCTCTCCGGCGCAAAGCTGAAGACCGGACGCCGGATGGCAGCGGCTTCCGCCCAGATGGTGCGCTGGGAAATGGGATTCCAGACCAACGCGCCGAACTGCTCGCGGAGCTGCTTCAGATTTTCGGAATGCTCGATGGTCTTGGTGCGGTACATCGTCGGGACGATGCCCAGCACTTCGATGGCGTTCAGCCCCCACTGTTTGCGGTGGGCTTCCGCCGCCTGACGGTGCTTGATGCTCTCCACCAGCCCATCGAAGCTGAGGTATTCACAGGTGGTCGGATACAGCACGCCATCGGTGGCAATGTAGATCGACCCGTGCAGCAGCGATGGGGTAGGGGAGGTGTCGAAAACGACCAAATCCATCGTCCCTTCCAGTTCGCGGAAGCGTTCGGCGACTGCGAAGGAATCGGAGATCGAGTTGGCGATGTTGCGCGTCTCCACATTGGAGGGCAGCAGCACCAACTGGCCGTTCACTGCCAGATTGGGAACCTGATAGGCCTTCGGGGGAATGACCCGCAGCACCGACTTAAAGGGCACATTCCGCACCAGCAGGTCGTACAGCCCCGGTTCTTTTTGCAGTCCCAGCGCGACGGTAGCGTGGCCCTGCGGATCGGCATCGACCAGCAGCACACGCATCCCGCGGACGGCGAGTCCGGCAGCGATATGGGTGGCGAGCGTGGTCTTGCCAACGCCGCCTTTTTCATTGAGCAGCGTGATGATTTTCATCGCGGTGCGCCCCTAGCCGCCGCTGCCGTTGCCGCTGTCCTGGGGGGCATGATAGACCCATTCGTAGCCGATGGGTGTGCCGTTGGGCCGCGACTTGATCTCCACGAGACCGCGCTCCTGGAGCAGTTCCAGCAGCGCGATGTCATAGGGGGTCAGTCGCCGCTTGCCGATGGCTTTGGCGATTTCCTTGCGGTTCATCCAGGGATAGCGGTTGTCCCGCAGGATTTCCAACAACTTCTGCGCCTGCTCGGTGAGGCGGGAAGCGGGAGCTTGAGTTGGAATCTCGTTCATCGACCTTCCCTCTGATGTTGTGTAAACATGTTTAGATTCAGTCCGGGATTCTATATGCATTCAAGCATTTGTGCAAGCCGCTTAGACTCTTTCTCATTTTTCTCCTGGGTTATGTCCATCTGTGAGGCAGCATAGCAGACTTTTGAACCGTTAGGGTGACATTTTGGTAACTCTTTGAGTCTTTTCGTCAGCCAGACACGGAGGTATCGATGAAACGTTATGCGATCTTACTGTTCCTTTTTCTGCTCACTTTCAGCCGACCGGCTCGCGCCGGGAATACCGACACCCTACAGATCCTTTCGGCGACGCTGCACACGCCGCGCTCCGTTCACACGGCCACGCTGCTGCCCGATGGCACGGTACTCATCGCCGGGGGCATGACCGATAACGAACGCTTTCTGGACGATGCGGAGCTATTCGATCCTGTTACGGGCGCATTCTCCGTCGTCGGGCAGATGATGGAACCACGCTCCACCCATGCGGCAATCCTGCTCGACACCGGCAAGGTGCTACTGGTCGGGGGTTATGGACAGGGACGGCTCGCCAGCGCCGAACTCTACGACCCTGACACCAAGACATTCTCTTTCGCGGGCACGATGAATGCGCCGCGCGAAGGTTTCACAGCCACGCTGCTGAACAATGGTCAGGTCCTCATCGCGGGTGGCTACGGACGCAG
>JAEUQZ010000556.1 GCA_016788965.1 Anaerolineae bacterium
CCCGACGCATCATTGCCAGCTTGACCTCCATCGCGCGATTGGGGCGATTCGTGGGAATCCACCTGATCCTCTGTACCCAACGTCCAGACGTAAAGGTGCTGGATGGCGCAATCAAAACCAACATGACGGTCAGGTTGGCGGGCAGGATGCCCACCAGCTCGGATAGCGTGACGGTGTTGGGAAACTCTGGCGCGTCAGACCTGGCGGCAGTTCCGGGTCGAATGATGCTCCAATTAGGGCCTGATCCTGTGCCCGTGCAGACCCCACACCTGGACGATCAGGCGCTCACGGATGCATTGAAGGAAGCGATGAGCTATGCCGCGCCAGATTTTGAAATGCCTGTGGTGGCCCGACAGATTATCCACCAGCGTTGGACGGTGGAGCGGGCTATCGATTTGATTGTGACCCATCTAAACGGGAAAGCCACCTGGAAGGCCTTGTATGAAGCGGGCAAGGATGATGAGCTATCCCAGGGTCAGGCGCGGCAACTTGTGGAGCAAATATGGACGATGCCCGTGATAGAACATCATGGGCAGAAGTATCAGATTAAGGTGGGCAGGAGCAATGCCCGCCAATTAGTGCCTATTGAGGTATCTGAGGCGTAGATTTTAGATTTTGGGGTGGTTATACCCTCTCTAATTCAGAATCTAGGCCAAAATCTACCCTAAAATCTGGAGGAGCCATGACCAGGACAACTATTCTGCTGGGGTTCGTGCTGATGGTGGCAGCGGTAGCTTTCATCATCATTGGGGTTGGGGGAACTGTTCCCGCCCTTCTAATCCTTGCCACCTGCGCGGTTGGGCCGGGTGGATTGACCATACTGGCGTTTGGGCTGGGACGCGCGTCCACAGAGTTCCAAATCGCGCGGAAAAGGCCTGAAGCCAGAATGCGGCAGACAACGGCACTGGGGTGACACAATTCCAGGTTCGATGTACAATGCGGGCGTGGGATAGACCGTAAAATTCCCAAGCAAAATGTCAGGGGTTCGAGTCCCCTTACCCGCTCTTCACACGGCCAACAGTGCGTTGGCTGTGTTGATTCATGCCTCATCCATGAGATAGCCCCTGAAAACTGCCCCATCTCCACATTCTTAATGCTGTACTCCGCCAAACAATTGTATATTTACACTAACGCTTACGAATACGTCATTTATCGGAGAGCAATATGGCTCAATCCATCTTCATGGGACATGTTCAGCTTCATGAACGCGCCTGGGGACTCGACAAGTATCCAGATCGCCCCACGCTGGATGACATCCTCAAAGCCCGTATCGTGGCCTTCTGGCGTGCAAAGACCTCCGACGCGGGCTATCGCATCACCCTCCATGAAAGCGGCGATGCCATTGTGGACTACATCAACACGCTGCTGTTCAAGACCCCGGTGCATCCGCCGGATCGCCGCCTCGTCAAGCTGTTTGTCGAAAAAGAGGAGGTACGCATCAAGGGAGTCAAGCTCATTCTGGAGCGTGCCGAAGCGAAGTGAACAGCCTGTACAGTCCGCATGGCCTTGAATGTGCTTTCGCCTAAACGAAAACGGCTTGTTACCATCGGAACGCATCTTTCATTCCATTTGGGGGAATATGCGTGTCATCCTTGCAGCATCGATCCGGTGATCTTGGAACAAGCCGCGGCATAACCGAAAAAAGGATTCAACTATCCGGTGGCTGGCAGGTGCATTCGATCCCGCTGGACGCCGATCTACCTGCCCTGTTGGCCCCCGAATCTTCGATCCACATCCCCGACAGCATTCACCTTCAGCCCATCCTGTATCCTGACCGCCCCTACTGGGGCGAACATCTGCGCGCCATCAATCAGAAAGCCTGGATATATCGGCGGACGTTCCGTGTTCCGCCGACCGCTCACCGCCGGGCACGAATCCACTTCGATGCTGTCGATTACTACGCCGAGGTCTGGCTGAACGACCAGTACCTCGGAAAACACGAGGGGAACTTCGCGCCCTTTGAATTCGACGCGACGCGCTTCATCCGCTGGAACGAGGATAACCGGCTCACAGTGCGCGTGACCTCTCCCTGGGATGCGCCCAATCCCAGCGGCAGCTATCCCATCGATCACGTCATTCGCGGATTGGTGAAGGGACTATACGAACACGGCGAAGGCGTCATTCCTCCTGACGTCAACCCTATCGGCATCTGGCGAACGCTCAGCCTCATCCTGGATGATGGCGTCAGCATCGATCAAATTCGTATCCACACCCAACTCGACGGGCGGATCGACCTGCGCCTGCTTGTGACCAACGCGACCGAATCCGCCTGGATTGGCCGCTTGGCGCTGAGCATCCAGGCCGAAAACCACGATGGTGCTGGCGCAGCCGCATCAATTGAGACGACCCTTCCCCCCGGTCACAGCGAGATCGATCACGCCTTGCTGCTCCCCGATCCTCACCTATGGTGGTGCTGGGATCATGGCCCGGCTGATCTCTACCGCCTCACCGCTCAACTGATGAATTCGGATGACTGCGCCCTCTCCGAACTCAAGCGCGTATTCGGCGTTCGTACCGTCCGCCTGGAACGCTCACCGGAACGCTTCACCTTCTATCTGAACGACCGCCCAATTTCGCTGCGGGGATCATCCTACATTCCCGCGCTGTACCTCTC
>JAEUQZ010000557.1 GCA_016788965.1 Anaerolineae bacterium
TCCGGCGCGGTTTTTCGCTGATCCTCACCCCCAACCCCCTCTCCATTGCATAGAGAGGGGGCTTAAGAGGTCAGCATGACGCTGACGGGCAGCTCCGCGCCGGTCTGCGTGACGAAGGCATCGACTTCGGCAGCACTGGGCAGCTCGAAGTAGGCATAGCCGCGCGTTTGCAGCGCGGCGGCGCAGGTGGCCCAACGCAGCGCATCTTCGACAGGGACGCCGCGGCTGGTCTTCAGCACGAAGGCAGCCGCGAAGGTATCGCCCGCGCCGATGGTATTGATCAGACGTGGAGCCGGGGCCGCCGGGATCGACAGGCGGCGGTCACGCTCGATGAGCCAGGCTCCGCGTCCGCCCCGCGTGATGATGATTCGCAGTGATGGATTGAGGCGCAGCAGCACAGCCAGCGCCTCATTGGATTCCCCGAAGCCCAGCCCGTTCAGTTCGCGTTCATTCAGGAACAGCGTCGAGAGATGCGGGATGATGGCGGAGAGCGCCCCGGCCCGCCCGCGATAGTCGCCCTGCGGGGAGAAGCAGACCGGGCGGCCGCGTTCGGCTGCCCGGCGGGCGGCGGCAAACTGAAGCTCGAACGGCCCGGTTCCGATCCACAGGTGGGACGAATCCCAGAAGGCATCCGGCAGATGCTCGACGCGGAAGGCCGTCCCGGAGGCTTCTTCGTACTGGACGGCCTGAACGTCGCCGCTGGCATCGTAGATCAGGTCGAGGCGGGCATTGGGGCCGGGCAGCGGACACAGGGCGATGGTCGCTCCGGCGTCGCGCAGTGGGGAGACGACCTGCGGGTCGAAGTCGTCGCCATGCGCCCCGGCATAGAGAACATCCGCCCCCAGGGTCGCCAGCGCCATCGCCAGATAGAAGCCGCAGCTTCCGACGGTGATGCGTTCGCCGCTGCTCATCCAGAGGATATGATCCATCGACAGGACACTGGTGATGGCAAATTCATGCGGCATGGTTACTATTCCACCACAGAGGCACAGAGGACACAGAGAAATACAGAGGGGTAGGACGGGAATGGACGCGAATTCATCACAGCCTCAGTAGTAGGTGGTGACGATGTTGGGTTCGCGGAGGGAGCGGAAGGCTTCGTCGGATGCGCCCAGGCAGGTGGTCGCCAGCGGGCAGCGGCCGGGGCAGGTATAGGCGAAGGCGGGCTGCACGGTGCAGTCGGTGAAGTCGCAGGCGGCGCAGCGCGGGGCACGGGCGTAATGGCAGCAGCTCCGCCCGACCAGCCAGAAGACCTCATCGACGAAGTAGACGGACAGCTCCGCCGAGCGGATCATCTCGTCGTAGGCGGCCATGATGACTTGGCGGAGAAGCTGCTCATCCGCCGGGGGACAGTCGGCTCCCTGGCGGAGCATCTCGGCCAGGGCGGGATCGTGGACGGTGACTATGCCGTTGCGGAGCGCCAGCCGGATGACGTGGTAATCGACGGGAATCTGGACGTTTTCGGGGTCGAGGGGACGCCAGCGCCCGGTGACATCCAGGGCTTTGAGGAAGACGAAGAGCTTCTTGTAGAGCGGGTCGTCATAGCCCTGGAAGCTGCGCTGGACGACATCGAGCAGTCCCAGGCCGTTCGCTTCGCGCAGGCGGGGATGCTTCAGCAGCAGGCGGCTGACCGATCCGCCCCAATGGGTGAGCAGGACGCGGGCGGCATCGCGCAGGAGGCGGATGCGTTCATCCATGCGGGAAAGGGCCGGGCGAGCCGGGTCGCCATCCAGCGAGAAGGCGCGGAGGAAGTCCTCATCGGGCATGGCGGCCAGGGCTGAGGCCGTCCAGAAATCCGGGCGTGTGTCCGGGGCATGTCTGGCGAGGTGGAAGAAGAGGTTGGTTCCCTTGAGGTAGGTTCCATCGGGCAGGGTGGTTTCGATGTTCTTGAAGTCGAAGAGCAGCATCGAGGTGTAGAAGAAATAATCCAGCGCGGCGGAATCCGAAGCTCCGGCGGGCAGGGCGTCGTTGATGGTCTCGTAGCCGGCGCTCTTCCAGCCGAGTTCGAGGAGGCGCTGGCCCATGCGCTGGGCCTGAGCAGGATTGACGGCGATGCGGTCAGATGGGTGGTTCATGGCGCGTCCGTGGATGGCGGATAGGATGGGGGAGATTTAACCGCAAAAAGAGGAAAAGTTCCACCACAGAGACACAGAGGACGCGGAGGAATACGGAGGGGATAAGGCAAGGCGCGATGATCGCGGTAAACTTAGGGACGTGTCTATTTCATGGGAATAGGATTTACGCGGAGCGCGTGAGATGAATATCAGCAAGATCAAGATCGTCCCGGTGCGGCAGGCTTTCCGGCATGAAGCCAGGGATTTCACGGCCTGGTTAGAGCAAAACATCGATGCGCTCTCCGACCGGTTAGGTTTTCGGCTGACGGTTCTGGAACGGGAGAAGGCGGTTGGCTCGTTCAGTGTGGATTTGCTGTGCGAGGATGAAAACGGTGACCTGGTGATCGTCGAGAACCAGTTGGAGGCAGCCGATCACAGTCATCTCGGCCAACTGCTCACCTACATGATCAACCTGGATGCGAAGACGGCGATCTGGATCGCCACCGATGCCAAAGCCGAACACGAACGGGTGCTTGACTGGCTGAATGAAACGAC
>JAEUQZ010000558.1 GCA_016788965.1 Anaerolineae bacterium
GTCTTGCCCAAGACCATCCCCGATCCGGCCAACCCCACCGTGGATGTCTATGCCTTCCACGACCCGGCCTTCAAGCACCCCTGGTTGCTGGCTTGTTCGGTCAAGCTCCGTTTTGAAAGCGTTCATGCCCTGTATACCGACCGCTGGTCAGTTGAGCAAATTCCCCTCAGTGCCAAACAGATGCTCGGTAGCCATCGCCAATTCGTCCATGCCCCCGAAAGTGTTCAGCGCCTCCCTGAATTGGCCCTCCTGGCCGGTTCGATGGTCAGTTTCCTGGCTGCCACTTTCCCGCCCTTGCCCGCTGGCTTCTGGGATCGCCACCCTAAACGTACCCCTGGTCGTTTCCGTCGTGCCTTATTCGGCCACCCTTTTCCCAAAGATGCCCTTCCCTCACTCCAACTTCGAGAAAAACGCTCCGTCACCGACCATTTACCGAAAGGTTCCCTTGCCCGTACCTCCAAACCCGCTCAGACTGTCCCGCTTTCGATCCCGCTTCTTGTTTGAAACGCTGGCCGCTTCTTTTTTCGCTCCTGTTTAGCGGAAACTAAAGTTGACAGAGGTTTGTTAATTGTAATATCCTGTTAGCTCCTGAACAGAACTTAAGTTCTATTCCGTCTGTGTCCCCGCCTCTGGGGAGAAAGGCCACTACCGTGTCTGGGCTGCACATCCTCATCGTCGAACCGGATCGCTTTCTCCGCAGCGGCTTTCAGGCTGTCCTGGAACGCACCATCCTGCCGCGCAGCAATGTCGAAGCCCGTGAAGAGCTGCCGGAACTACCCGAATTATCTGCCTTTAACCTGCTGTATCTGAGCGATGCCGGTTACTCACGGCCAGTGTTTCCTGAGATTGTGCGTCAGATACACGCCGGACATCCCAACATCAGGATGGTGGTGTTGAGCCAGAGGCTGAATGTACCTTACATTCAACAGGTCTTTCGCAGCGGCATTCTGGGCTACATCTACATGCGGGATGACCTGGACCATAGTCTGAACCTCAGCGTGAGTACAGTCTGCCGGGACCTGGTCTACCTTTCCCCCAGGGTTGCCGAACTGCTCGCTACTGAAACCCGTTATGTGGCCGGTGGCGATCTGAATGATCTGGACAGGCAGATCCTCCAGATGACCGCCCACGATTTCACCGTCCGGCAGATCTCACGTCAACTGGGCATCTCGGACCGGTCGGTGTATCGCTCCAAAGCCAAGATTCGCGAGATGCTCGATATCCAGAACGCGGACAACATCATCGATGCTGCTCGCCGACAGGGATTGCTTGAAGAAGACATTTGAAGACGCTCTGACACAACGGAAAAACTGCACTCAGGAGCGGGCGAAGATGCTCGCTTTTTTGTCCTGTATTGCCTCCTGTTTTCCTGAGCACTTGGAGTACAGTAGGCTGTCAATCGATCACGGAGGCGAAGGAATAGGTATGTCTACACGGGTGATTATCGCGGACGATTCCGATCTGACCATTCTGGGAGCCACAACGATCATCGAGAGTGACCATCGCTATGTGATTGCCGCCACGGCGCGGGCGATTGACGAACTGCTGACGATGGCCGTGAAGGAGTCTCCAGATGTCATCCTCTTGAACGAGTGGTTTCATGGAATGGACATCCTGAGCGCGGTGGAGAAACTGAAGGAGGCAGCCCCGCGCGCGAAACTGATTGCCTGCGGCGTCAACGGCTACCTCTACAAGAGTGATGACCTGCAAGACTGCCTCATCATGGCTCTGGACACTGTGATGCGTGACCGGCCCTTTCTCTCGCCCACGGCCAACGCCGAATACCTGGTCACGCTGCATGCGCGCCAGCCCGAAGGCTATCTAGATGACGAAGCCCGTGAGGTACTCAACCAGCTGGCGAAGGGTATCCACGCCGGTCAGATCGCCCGCGAGATGGGCATCACCCAGCGGCGCGTCTACTGGGTGCGGCAGAAGTTGCGCCAGCGCTTCGGGGCGAAGACCAACGAGCACCTCATCCACCGCGCAGCGGCGGAGGGGTTTACCTGCTTGCAGGAGTGAAATCTCGCGTTTCCCAACTGAAATCTCGCTCACTGCCAACTGCACACTCGACAGCACTCACAACTCCGCCTTCGCTACGATGAAAGTCTAGCGAATGGCGGAGTTTTTCATGTCCCGATTTCAACGCTTGACCCTGCTGCTGCTGGCGCTGCTGTGCCTGCCCGTCTGGGCAGTGCTGTTCACCCTCTTTTTGAATCTGAACGCGCCAGAAAAACTGACCATACTGCCCACTCTAGCCATACTGCCCACTACCGAACCTTCGCGCACGCCGCTGCCGATAGCATCGCCCACCGAGACAGTGATGCCTACTCACGCAGTAGTGCCTCCCGTGTTGACTGAGGTACTGCCGACGCTGGCGACACGGGTGCTGGACATTTCCGCGGTCATGCCGGGGGTGTTTGTGCCGCCGACGGCGACGCCGTATCCGCCGGATGTCACGATCATCCCCGGACCACCCAACCCCTATGAACCGCTGCCCGACGCGACCCGACTGCCGCCCCCATACCTCGGCTGGATCAGCTTCGAGTCGGACAACCCGAATGTGATCTATGCCACGCGCTGGGAGCGGCGGC
>JAEUQZ010000559.1 GCA_016788965.1 Anaerolineae bacterium
GATGCCGCCGCGCTCGTCACCCAGGCCGAAGAGAGCTACATCTACCTTCTGGAAGACAACGGCCTGCACTGCCGTGCCCACAAGCGCCACAATGCCGGTCGCGCCCGCCCAGCCGACTTTGTGCCCAACGATGCCGTGGCCGATCAGGTCGTCAAGCAGTCTCAGCCCATCGTCCTGACCCCGGAAGAATGCGCCCGTCGCGGAGCCAACGTCTACTCGATGGCCTATTCCCCCATGACCCTGCGCGGCAGCGCGATGGGTGTCCTCGGTGTCTGTAACCTCTCCCAGGGGTCTCATGTCTTCAGCAAACATGACGCCGCCTTGCTCAGCACTCTGACCGATTACGCCGCCATTGCCATCGAAAACGCCCGCAACTTCGCCGCCCTCCGCGAAACTAAAGACCAGGAGCAGAAGCACCTGCGCGGAACCTTCGAGCGTTTCGTGCCTCCCTCCGTCGTGGAGCGCGTCCTGGGTAGCCCCGATGGCGTCAATCTCGGCGGAACCCGCCAGGAAGTTAGCATCCTCTTCGCCGATATTCGCGGCTACACCTCCTGGAGCGAAAATGCGCCCCCGGAGAAAGTCGTCGAGATGCTCAATGATTACCTCAGCCTCGCTGCCGAGATCATCCTGGCCTGGAACGGTACGCTCGACAAGTTCTTCGGTGACGGCCTGATGGCAATCTTCAATGCCCCGGATGAACAGTCAGATCACATCCACCGCGTCGCGGATGCCGCCCTCGCCCTGATGAAGGCTGGCGAAGAGATGCGCGCCCGTCGCGGTGATGACCTGTCCTATAGCATTGGGATCAATGTGGGAGAAGCCGTCGTCGGCTATATCGGCACGGATCGCGCCCTGAACTACACCGCCATTGGTGATGCCGTCAACATCGCCAAGCGTCTCCAGGAACTCGCCCCTGCCGGCAAGATTTGGGTCGAAGCCGCTGTCGTGGAACGCCTGGGCGAATTAGTGCAGGCCCAGCCCCTCGGCGAGATCAAGATTCGCGGTCGCAAGAAGGCCGCTTTCGCCTACGAGCTGGCCGGCCTCAACCCGATGATCACCTGACCAGGCGTCTATTCGTCCTTGTTACCGTCGCGTGGCCGGAAGCTCAGCCGAATCGGTGTTCCCTCGAACGGGAACAGCGTCCGAATCTGATTCTCCAAATATCGCTTGTAGGTGAAGTGAACCAGCCGCGTGTCGTTCACATGGAACAGGAACACCGGCGGATTGACCGCAACCTGTGAGAGATACAGCAGTTTCAGCCGCTTCGTACCGCTCGTAGGCGGCGGATGCTTCTGCACGCTCGCCCGCAGCAGCCGGTTGAGTTCCGCTGTAGGAATGCGGTGAAAGCGGTTCTCCCAAATCCGATTGGCCGTTTCCAGAACCTGATGTACCCGCTGCCCGGTGAGCGCGCTGATGAACAGGGCAGGGGGATCAGGGAGGAAATCGAACTTCTGCCTCAGGGTTTCTCGGAACCGGTTGATCGTGAACTCGTCCTTCTCCAGCACATCCCATTTATTGACGATCAGCACGATGCTCTTATGCGACTCCATCACGTAGCCTGCGATGTGCTGATCCTGCTCTGTGACCCCATCCACCGCGTCGATCAGTAGCAGCACCACATCCGCTCGCTCGATTGCCCGCATCGACCGCAGCACGCTGAATTTCTCCACCCCCGGCTCGATCTTGCCGCGTCTCCGAATCCCAGCGGTGTCGATCAGCCGTACCGTTTCTCCATGCCAGGTGATCTCGCTATCGATAGCATCCCGCGTCGTCCCCGCTATCGGGCTGACGATAGCCCGCTCTTCTCCCATCAGCAGGTTGAGCAGACTGCTCTTGCCCACATTCGGCCGGCCCACAATCGCAATCCGCAGCAGGTCATCGTCCTCTTCTTCTTCCGGCAGCGGATTCGTCTGCAGGGCATCCACCACCGCGTCCAACAGATCACCAACTCCCCCGCCGTGATACGCGCTGATCGGGTACACCTCACCCACTCCCAGGCCGTAAAAGTCGAAGGCGTTGTCCTTGATCTTGGGGGTATCCACTTTGTTCGCCGCGACCAGGATCGGCTTCCCCTCGTGCCGCCGCAGGATTTCCGCGATTTCCTCGTCCGCTGCGGTAATCCCGTGTGTCGCATCCACCAGCATGATGACCAGATCGGCATCCTGAACGGCTTGCAGTGCCTGCGCTTTGATCTGCGGCACGAAGTCGATGCTTCCTTCGGCCAGTGGAGTTGTGTCCCGCGTGCCCTTCGGTTGGTACACCTCGATGCCGCCCGTATCCACCACGTCGAAGACCAATCCCCGCCAATCGGATTCGGACTGAATGCGGTCGCGCGTGGTTCCCGGAATCGGGTCTGTTACCGCCATGCGCTCGCCAACCAGCCGGTTGAAGAGCGTACTTTTTCCAACATTGGGCCGCCCCACCAGGGCGACCAGGGGCTTACGCGCCATTCCTGCTGCCTTTCCGATCCAACAGAACAAAGGGCATGTCGCCGACATGCCCCCTCGCGTCATTGTATCAGATGGTGTTCGCAGTGCGTAGATCGAGACCGTGCTGTGCGCGTAGGTCAGCCGTCGGCTGCTGGAGTGACT
>JAEUQZ010000055.1 GCA_016788965.1 Anaerolineae bacterium
GGCGGAGGCCATCATCCGCGAGGTCAAGACAGATGGGAAGCTGAGCGACGAATCGCGGGCCACTCTGATCGAACAGGCGCGGACGGAGCGCGGCGTTTCAACGGCGACGGCAGAGAACCAAGTCGGACAACTGGAGCATGCCGCGCGGCTGCTGCCGGAGAGCATCACCGCCTTTGGCGTGATGACTGTGCCTTCGGTCACAGTCGAGGTGCAGCCGCAGATCGACGTGCAGGTGAACGGCGACGAAAGCGACGATGGGCAGTCCGACGCGATGCGACAGTCGGCGGCGCTGGCGGGCAGCGGGAGCGTGATGGGAGGGCAGGCATGAGCGAGCAGTTGGAATTCAAGACCGTCGAGCAGCTTGAGAAGCTCACGACAGCAGAACTGAGTGCCTTGTGGGAACTGGTGCCCACCGAGCGCCAGCGCGCCTATAAAGCGGCTTACGAGCGCGAAGTCCGCGCAGCCGGCGCAGTTGGGTCGGATGCGCTGGAACGGCAGGTGGCGGGCGAACTGCTCAAGCGTTACCGCGACAGTGCGCTGGTGCCGATTGGGATGCGCTGGGCGCGCACTCCCGGTCGGGTGCAGGAGGCGGCGCGGACGGATGCGCTGCTGGAGGCCCCTGAAGATGAAGCCCGTCCCGTGGGCGGCAAGCCATCGCCCAAACTGTTGGTGATCGCGGGCGTGATCGCCGTGTTGTTTGTCGGGCTGCTGCTGACGCGACTGGGCGGGCGCGGATCGAGCGAGGTTGCCAGCCTGCCAACCGCGTCGCCTACACCGGATGGGCGGATGACACCGACGCCGCTGGCGCTGGAAGACCAGGACGAGATCATCGAAGGCGGCGACCGGGGGCGCGAGGTCGCCTATCCCGTCAGCCTCCAGATCGTGAGCGGGGATGCTGCGCCGCGCGTGTGGGTGGTGCAGCGCCGCCGCGTGAGCGCCAGCGAATGGAACTTCGACCCGAACCCGGACACCGCCTCATTCATCAATGGTATGTCAGTGCGCCCGGTCATCGGCATCCCCTGGTCGGAGGAGAATGCGGCGCTGTTTGAGGGGCTGGCTGCGGGAGCGTACTTCAGCCTGACGATGAACACCGGCGCGGTGCTGCGCTACACGTTTGGCGAGGTGCGCCAGGTGCGGCGCAGCGAGACGAGCAGTTTCCGGCAGGTCAGTCCGGGGCTGGCGCTGGTCCTGATTGGCGAAACGGACGCCGACGGTCTGCCGACGGCGACGCGCACGCTGGTGATGGCAAGCTACTCGCCCGATCAGGAACTCGAACGCGAAGGGCTGCTGACAGCGGCGCTCGCCCTGCCCACGCCGTTCCCGACCATGCCTGCGCCGACTGAGATGCCGATCCCCTTCGTCATGCTCGATGTGCAGCTCATCGCCGTGACCACGCTCGACGGGCAGGTGACGACGTGGCTGCGCCTCTACAACGCGGGCGGTGAGCCGCTGCGCTTCACCCCCGATGACATCTGGATGGCGTTCGGCTATGCCGAGAATCCGCCCGGTCCGCGCATCCCGGCGGAGGGCATGACCCCGTTCGACCTGCTGCCTGGTCAGGCGGCGGATGTCACGCTCGTTTGGGCGTGGGCTGGCGAGCCGTATGGCAGCCTGGCGGTGGCCGGGTGGCTGTTCAACCTGGTCATCGACCAGAGGATGTGAGACTCCCCAAGCGGTAGATGCTGTTGGGAGGCCCTGTAAAATCGACACCGCGTCCTGTTCAAGCTCCCACCCCAAACCTGAAATCGTCGCCGGGCTGGACGCCCTCCCTCTGATACGCTGAAAGTCAAGCCGGTGCGGGTGAAATCCTGTGCCAGATGACCCCACACGCTCTATGCAGCGGCGCTCTGTGCGCCCCTTCGTCATGGCGCACGGGAGGGCAGTGTCTACGCGCCCACCTCCTCGCCCCGGCTCCATTCGTATCTTTCCCAGTGAGGAGTGTCTCTCTTGAATTTGCTTGACTTCATCGAGCAGTTGTTCACCGACGTCCGGGACGTGGCTCAGATCATCGCGCCAATCGCGGCCGTGATCGGGTTCATTGGTCTCGGGATTCTCTACATGGGCAGTTCGTGGCCGATCATCGGGGACTGGCGTAAGGACAATCCCAAAGCCGCCAATCAGGTCGTCATCGGGCTGCTGTTCGTCGTCTTCGCCGCCAGCGTCACCACGCTCATCACCTTTGCCTGACCGCTCATGGCTGCCGACTTCAAATCCCACGTCCTGATGCGCGATGAGAAGGGTTTCTTCGGCATCGCCTTCAAACGGCTGATCCTGGCAGCGGTCGCCGGCGGGCTGGCGTATTCCGTCACCCGCTTCGGCGCGCCAGGCGCAGCCATCCCGACAGGTATCGCCATCGCCGTGCTGACGCTGGTCATGAGCGGCACGCGCGGCGGACTACCCCTCTGGCAGCGCCTGCTGCTGCGCGGGCGTGGCTCGCTGCTGCTGGCGGCGGCACGCCGTCCCGAAAGCCTGCCCGCACAGGCGGCTCGTGCGCTGGAACTGCCCGTCGGTCTGGCGCAGCTTGAGGGCGAAGTCATCTTCGCGCCGCCGCAATCCGGCATCGAGGTTGATATGCGCGAGTGGGTGACGTTCGCCCGTGCGTCAGAAGCGGATGCCGATGACGGTCTGGTGTTCGTCGATGCGCCGATGCAGGAGGTGGCACGATGAACGCTGTCCGCACCTTCCTGATCGAGCCATTTGACATCATGCTGCACGCCACTGAGGAAGGTGTGCAGTCGTTGCAGGCGCGTTTCTCCACCTGGTTACGCACCCTGCGCGAACCCGCGCGTTTCGTCTGTTGGCAGATGCCTGCCACGCTGGATGACAAGGTCAGCACGCTCAGCCGCAAGGCGGGCGAGGTGGATGACCCGCAGCGGCGCGGTCTGCTGATGGAGTACCGCCGCCACTTCGAGCAGCTCGACAGCAGCGCCGAGTATCAGCGGGCGCTGTGCGGGATGGCAGTCTGGTCGGATGAGAACCCGCGCGCTTTGGCGGGCGGCATGACTTCAGCCTTCGAGACTCAGGTGGTCGAAGGCGCATGGCCCGCCCTGTTCGAGGGGCGCTACGAACTGCGCGAGAGTCCCTTCTGGCATCTCACGCCGGTTGGTCGTCCCGGTGGTCGTCCGTTCTGGGCGGTGCTGACCTCCTACGAATTTCAGCCCGCAAGCTGGAACTTCTTCCGTCCGCTGCCGCCCCTCTTACGGATGAACTTCCCGCTGGCGTTGGCCGTGGACATCCCAAAAACCTACGACCGCAACGCCGGGATCGACGCCATCGAGAGCATCATCCAGGCGTATCAGGTGCATCTGGCCGGCGTGCGCGGCGAGGACAGCCGCTCGGTGCAGCGCGTGGCGGACTGCCGCCGGGCATTGCAGGAGATCAACAACGGCGATGCGCTGCATCTGGTGCAGCTCACGCTGGCAGTGGCGGCCGACGATCTGAATAGGCTCAGGGAGCGGGTACAGACGGTGCTGAGCGAGACACGGGCGTGGTTCTCCCTGCGCCAGGAGGTCGGCGAGCTGCTGGCGCGCTCGGTCGGCTTCTTCAGCGCGAAGACGACCAAAGAGATCAATGTCCCGGCCACCACCTGGCCGGTCACCTCGCGCGAACTGGCACTGATGCTGTCGCCGCTCGGCTACCGCAAGTTGTCGTCCACCGACGGCATCCTGCGCGGCGAAGCGGTCGGCGGCGCGTACCCGGTCTTTCACAACTCGTGGCGCGACAAACGCGCCACCCATGAGGTGTGGGTGGGGGTCAGTGGGTTCGGCAAGACATTCGCGCTGAATTGCTACCTGACGCGCGAATACGCCGAGAACGGCATCCCCTTCGACCTGCTCGAACCGATGGGGCATGGGCGGCATGTCGCTGAAGCCTTTGGCTTGCCCTGGTATGTCATGAGCGCCAAATCGACAAAGTTGAATCCGCAAGACGTTATGTTTCCCACACTCATCGAACAGGTCTCGCATGTGACACGCATCTACGAGACGGTGCTGGGGCGACCGTTGTCCGGCGCGCAGCGCGAGAACCTGGAGCGCGGACTGCTCGGCGAGGCGCTGGAAACGGCCTACCGCGGCTTTCCCGACCTCGCCCGCGTCACGCCGGAGGTCGCCCCGACCTGCGATCTGGTCTGCGACGTGCTGTCCGGACTGGGCGACAAGGAGGCCACCCGTACCATCGCCAAAGACCTGGCGGATGAAATCGCGGGCTTGTGTACTGGCAGTGGACCGTGGGCGGAGTTCCTGAACGGGACGACCAATGTCGATCTCACGCGCGGCGGACGCGACTGGATCGGTCCGCGCGTCTTCTCCTTCCACGAACTGGAGAGCGACCCGGTCTTGCAGGCGCTGGCGTACACCCAGGTCTTGTCCGCCATCCGTCGCGACAGCCTGATCGATGAGCAGCCCCGCATCATCGCGGTGGATGAGGTTTACCGCCTGATGCGCCATCCGTCACTGCTGGACTTCCTGATCGAAGCGGCGAAGACCTTCCGCACGCGCAGAAAAAAGCTGGTCGCAGTGGATCAACAGATGTCTATTTTCCTGGCGGGTAAGGCGCGGCTGGTGTTCGAGAACTGTCCGATTCGGGTGATCTTCTCGCAGCGCCAGGGCATGAACGTCTTCCACGAGGATGCCGCCTTCGGACATCTCAACCAGCAGCACCGCGACATCATCGCCGCGCTGCCGCGCTTCCACTTCGTCCTCGACATCCAGGACGAAGGGCTTTGGTACCTGTTCAACAGACCCAATATCGGCGAAATGACAAGATTTCAGACCACGTAAGGTGGCACCTATGGAGGAACTGCCGTGCCGAGAAAACCCCTCGCCAGCCCGTTTCAGGCGCTGGAGACCGAAGCCTACCATGCCTTTCGCGAATGGCCGCTCTGGCTGGTCCTGCGCGACCGCGAACTGGGCGCACACCTGGCTGCCGCCGGGTCGCCGCGCCACCCGTCAACTCCTGAAAATGCTCGTCCGTCACCACAACAGGATGGGAAAGGAAAAGCGTAAATGAAACTCGTGATCGTTGAATCGCCCGCGAAAGCCAAGCAAATCGCGGGTTATCTGGGTGAGGGCTGGCGCGTCGAAGCCTGTCGCGGGCATGTCACGGATCTGCCCGAAGATGCGCTCGGCGTCGATGTCGAGGCTGGCTTCCGCCCGACCTACACCATCCTGCCCGGCAAAGCCAATCTGGTGAAGCGGCTGCTCAAGGCCATCCGTGAGGCGGAGGCGATCTACGTCGCCACCGACCCGGATCGCGAAGGCGAAGCCATCGCCTGGCACCTGCTCCGGCTGGCGCAGGTGGGTAAGAACAAGCCGGTCTACCGCGCCGCTTTCCAGGCCATCACCCAGGCAGCAGTGCGCGAGGCTATCGCCCATCCGCGCCCGCTCGACCTCCATCTGGTCGAAGCCCAGCAAACCCGGCGCATTGTGGATCGGCTGGTGGGGTATCTCGCCTCGCCACTGGCGGCGAAGGCGCTCGCCGGGCGCTTCTCTGCTGGACGGGTGCAAAGCGTCTGTCTGCGGCTGGTGGTCGAGCGGGAACGCGAGATCGCCAACTTCGTCCCGCAGACCTATTGGACGTTGGCGCTCGACCTGACTGCGAACGGTGTACCCTTCACGGCCAAACTGCATCAGCTTCAAGGCAAAGAACCAACCTTTCCTACCCGTGAGCCGCTGGACAAGCTGGCAGCGCTGCTGGGGAACGCCCAGCTCTGGGTTGGGCGTGCCGGGAAAGCCGTGCGCCAGCGCCCACCCCTGCCGCCCTTCACCACGGCTGCCCTTCAGCAAGCCGCAGCGAAGGGGTTGGGGTTATCGCCGGAACGGACGATGACGCTGGCGCAGACCCTCTACGAAGCGGGCTGGATCACCTACCACCGCACCGATGGGGTCGCGGTCGCGCCGGAAGCACAGGCTGCTGCCCGTGAATATATCGAGCGCACCTATAACGCGGACTATCTGCCATCCGAACCGCCCACCTATACCACGAAGTCCGCTAACGCGCAGGAGGCACATGAAGGCATCCGTCCGACGGATGTCAACCATCTGCCTAACAACGTGGAGGGCGACGGCGCGGCGTTGTACGGGCTGATCTGGCAGCGCTTTGTCGCCTCACAAATGGCAGCCGCCGTCTACAGCGTGATGGGCGCACAGCTCTACGCTGGCAAGCAAGTTGAGCAGCCATTCCCCATCGAGTTCCGCGTACAAGGGCGGACGCTCCAGTTCGACGGCTTCCTCAAGGTCTACGAAGAACCGGCTGATGAGGACGACGAGACGCCGGATGATCTCCCGCTGCCAGAGCTTCACGAAGGGCAGGGATTGACGCTGGTCGCGCCTCGGATCGCCGAGCATCAGACCCGCACCCCTGCCCGCTACACCGAAGCCGCCCTGATCGCCGCCCTGGAACAGCACGGCGTTGGTCGTCCTTCCACCTACGCGGCGATGCTCAAGACTGTCAAGGAGCGCGGCTACGTTCGGCTCCAGCAGAAGCGGCTGATGCCAACCGACGACGGGCTGCGCCTGTGCGACTTCCTGACCGCGCACTTCGATGCTGCGCTGGCAGTCGATTGCACCGCCCGGTTGGAGGTGCAGTTGGATGCACTCGCAACGGGTGAACGGACTCGACTGGCCGTGCTGCGCGAGTTCTGGGCAGCCTTCCAACCTCAACTCCACACGGCTGCCTCGGCAGCCACTCCTCCTGTCACTGCATCCGCGTCTCGTCCGCTGCATCTGCATCCGCTGGAGGACTGACCGATGGATGACTTCCGTCCGCACATCGACGAGGGCGCCTTCGAACTCGACACCGCCGATGCCTTCGCCATGCCCGATGATCCCTATTCGGACGATTGGTTCCTGAGCGAACCGCCGCCCGATCTCGACTACGCGCCGGATCTCGATCCCTGGCTGCCCGATGATGACCGCTTCGTCCCGACAGATACTCCACTTCGGCTGGACCTGCCCCCGGTGGAGCAGGATGGCTTGCAGGGACTGGAACCGCCCGAACCGGCCGATGCCGGCTGGAGATGGCACGATGCCCGGCTGATCGGCGTCGAATGTCAGGACGAGAGCGGGATCGCCTACGAGATCGGCTGCATCGACCTGTACGCCAACCTCCACACTGGTGATCTGGGCGGCAGCTATCTGCTCATCTCCACTTTCGACGATGCCGATGTGGCCGCCGCCTTTTTCCACGACCTGCAGAGTCAAATCCAGCGCGACGGGCTGCTCAATCAGGCCATCCCCGCTTTCGCCGAGCAGGCTGCTACCCGGATTCATGGCGAGACGCCTGCCTGGGGCAGCGCCAGCGGCGACGAGTATCAGGCGTACAGCCTGCTGAGCGATCTGGAACAGGCTGACCCAGACACGCGCGATCTGCCTCCCGCCGCCGCTCTCGATCCGCTGCTCGAAGAGGCGCTGCGTCTGGGCGGTGTCGTGCAGGAAGTCAGCCGGCCTGTTCCGTCCATCGATGATCCGTCCGCATTCCAGGCGTTGAGTGCCATCGGCATCCAGGCTGAGGGGTTCGAACCAACCCGCGACCCACCGCCCTTCTACGACGCCGAAACCGGCACTGCCTACTGGATCGGCGTCTTCCAGCCCGATCCGGCGGACACGGCAAACTGCCTCACCAGCATCCTCTCGCTCGGTCGCGGCGCGGATGGCGAACTCCAGGCGCAGCTCGCCCCGTGTGTGCCAGGCGATTGGGACAAAGCCTATTCGGCGGCCGAGTACCTGATCCAGGTGGCGGAGAAAGGCGGCATCGACCGCTGCTTCGATGCCGCCGAGGGGATGGCCCTGGCGACCGAGCAGCGTGAACGCTGGTCGCAGGAGCGCGGCGTGCCGCTTGCGCCGGAGGCGACGCGCGGCATCGCCGACTACGCCCGACAGGAATGGGAGGTGGAACTGTGACCGACATCAAGAGCTACACCATCCGCTTCACGGCTGAGGACTACGCCATCCTGGATGCGCTGTGCCAGCAGTTCGGCTTGAAGCGGCCGGAGGCGCTCCGCCGGGCGCTGCGGGTTGCCCGTGCGGCGCACCCCTGGCTCCACGATGGCATCTTCTCCCCCATCGGCGCGCAGGACACCTTCACGGTGACGCTGGGAGGCCGGCAGGATGCTGAGTGAAGACTTGACCAGCCGCCAGAAGTCCGAGCGGCTGATGCAGCAGTTGGACGCGGTGGCGACCGACCCGGACTACTGGTTCCCCTTCGCCAGGCCCTTCGCGCCTGTCGAGGCCAATCCCACGGCTGAATACTACTTCGGTTATGGGGTTGGCCCCCACAATGCCCCCTCCCTGGAAGCCGTCAAGACCTGGATGGAAGGGGATGTGCGCCGTTTCGACACCTTCACCATCGCCGAGTACGCCGACTATGACGATGCCCGCGACCTGGAGGAGGAACTGGAGAGCCTCCAGCAGGGCGCGGGACTGGAAGCCGCCATGAACCTGGCCGAAGACCTGGCGACCGCTGGAGGCTATCTCGACCCGTTCCGCGATGATCCGCGCGTCTTCTTCCGGGACGATGGCCCGCCCGATCCGTTCACGACCAGCCGCCAGCGCCTACTGGCGCTGCCTGATGTGTCCGAGATGGACACCGAACCGTTCCAACCACTGCCCTCCGATCCAGATGCGGCGCTGGAGGGCGTCACCTGGTTCGAGGCGACCTTCACCCACCCGGAGCGCGAGCTGCTTCAGCCGCTCGATGAGGCCGTCAACTATGCCATCGTCGTGCGCGATGCCGATCCCTGGACGGGTGAACTGGCCGTCGAGAAGGTTTGGCGGCTGCCCGTCGGACACCGCGGCAGCGACAGCCTGACCCTGCGGACGTTCGATCCCGACGACGAGGCGGCGCGAGAACGGGCGGAGGCGGATCGACAGGGATTGCTCGAGACTTACGACGAGCGTGGGTTGGAAGGCATGATGCACCAGGCCGAACTGGCAGCGATGAAAAACGGCTGGCTGGATGCCGACCGTACCGACCCGCGCCTGTTTCACCAGGGGCCGCCGGATCGCTTCGAGACGCTGGCCGAGCGCCTGCGCGATGAGCCGAACCCGTACTGGAACACCGAAGGCGACCACCCCCTGATACCCCAGCCCGGCAGTTGGAATGAACTCGTTGCCCGTGAAGCGGAGAAGCCGCTGGAGGAACTGCCCCAGACACCCTTCGACCGGCTGTGGCACGTCTATGATCGTCCGGTCGAGACACCTGACGGTACGCCGCTCGGTCATGCGCTCTACCTGACCTACTACCCCGATGTCCGTAGAGATGAGTTACCGGACGATGGTTTCAGCGATGCCGACTATCCGACACACGCCAAAACACTGGAGATGGCGCGCTTCGAGACAGCGGGGCAGGCACAGACGTTTGCGAAGGACTTCGAGGGCTACATCGTCCCGGGATTGCTCGACCCACCCGAACTGGCAGAGGAAGTGGCGAAGCTGGAAGGGCTGCCCGTCGAATGGCATGACCTCGGCTCCCAGGACATCTTGGGCTATATGAGCGGCGATGGCAAGGTGGTGCGGGAAGTGGAGGGGTGGCGGGTACACGATCCGAATGCTGAACAGGCTGTGCGGTATGATCTCGAGGTGCTTGATCACGAGATAGATTTCTAGTTGTGAATGCCCGGCCTTTATGGACCGGGCATTCGCTATGTGATGAGTGGCACGGGATGAAAAAACGCAATCGATTGAATGACCTCTTTGCCATTTTGTCGATTGCGTTTCGTGATCTGCGAACCGGCTTACTGTAATGCTTCGTCCAAGAAGGCGATCACCGTCGCGACATTTTCTGCCGTGCGGAATTCGCTTGTCGCGTGTCCCGCGCCCTCAATAAAGGTCATGGTCACATTGTCCTCACCGATCACATCGATCAGCGCGTCGTACAACTGCTGGCTTTGTGCGGGGGGAACATTGCAGTCGGCGGTGCCATGCTGGATGAAGAAAGGCGGATCATCGTCACTCACATAGGTGATCGGGTTTGCGGCAGCCGCCAGTTCCGGGACGGTCTGGATAGGTGCGCCGAGATACATCGACTCAGGCGAATTCGCGGCATCATGGTTTTCAGCGCTGGCGGGGCACACATCATCTGCTGCAAACTGAGTGTCCATTTGCAGGAAGTCGAGCGGGCCAAACTGGTCAACGACGGCCTGAACGCGGCTGGAAACGTCTTCGTTGCCCAGATCAGGATTGTCGAATTCAGCAACATCGCCGCTGGTGCCAAGCATCGCGGCTAAATTGCCGCCTGCCGAGCCACCCCACGCCACAAAGCGATCCGGATCGAGGTTATAGGTTTCGGCATTGGCACGCAGCCAGCGGACGGCAGCTTTGACATCCTCGACCGCTGCCGGGAAAATCGCTTCGCCGCTGAGACGGTAATTCAGGCTGGCGACCGCGTAACCTGCTGCCACGACTGGGTCAATCTCCTCTGCACCGTACATCGTGTTATCGCCCATCATGAAGCCGCCGCCATGAATGAAGATCACGAGCGGGAACGGGCCATCGCCGTCTTCAGGCACATACAATGTGAGCGTTTGCGCTTCTGAAAGATCGGCATAGGGTGCATTGTCGAGCACGGGAGTCAGTGTGGTGGGTGTTCCCATACCGCCACGCCCTGGTTGAGCGGAAACAACGCCTGTGCTGACCATGAGCATGAGAGCAACCAACAACGCGAAACGTTTTGCGAGTACCATGTGTGTGAACCTTTCTGTAGAGGACATTCAACTGTAGTCAGCATACTCATTCCGCCGGGCTGAAATCTGAAATGCAGCCAAAGAATCCTTAAGTCAGCTTAAATTCGCTTTATCCCATGATGTTTTGAGCGGATAATGACCCTAGTGAAGTGAAATGAGCAGCGTTATGGCAACAATTGTCGTGATCGAGGACGATCCTCTCATCCTGCTTCCCCTAACGGATGCGCTCCGGGAATATGGGTACACCGTGTTTACCGCTGCCGACGGCAAGCATGGATTGGACACCGTTCTCGCCCGCCAGCCTGATATTGTGATTCTCGATATTTTGCTACCCGAAATGGATGGGTGGGAAGTGTGCAAGGCGATTCGGCGTACCAGCGTCGTGCCGATCCTGATGCTGAGTTCGCTGAATGAGGAAGTGGATCGCATTCTGGGGCTGGAATTAGGCGCGGACGACTACCTGACCAAGCCGTTCAGCACCCGCGAGTTGATCGCGCACATTAAGGCGCTGCTGCGGCGTATCGAGTTTGGCGCGCCCCGAACGCAGATGCATTGTCTCCAATTCGACCGCATTTCTATCGATCTGGATCGGCGCAGTGTGACCAAAGACGGACGCGAGATCACGCTGCGCTACAAGGCATTTGAATTGCTGGCGCTGCTGGCTGAACATGTCGGCGAGGTGGTCAGCCGCGCGGATATCTTCGATAAAGTGTGGGGGACGGATTGGATCGGGGACACGCGCACGCTGGAAGTCCATATCCGCTGGCTGCGCGAACAGTTGGAAGATGATCCCGGTCAGCCGCAGTTCATCCAGACGGCACGCAGCGCGGGTTATCGCTTCGTCAGCGCCCCAAAATCATGAGCATTCGCACCCGGCTGCTGTTGGTCATTATCGGGCTGTTGGCACTGGCCTTTGTCGGCATGTCTTTGTTTGCCGGGGCGCAGATCACTGCCGGACTGCAAGTGGATTACGAGCAGCGGTTAATGAGCGACATCAAGCTGATCGCTCAGGGAATCGCGCCAGCGGCAGCGGCGTTCGCCCGCGATGAAACGGACGATCAAGCGTTAGCCGCTGCATTTGCCCCCTACGAAGCACAGACGGGCGCTTCGCTCCGCTTGTACTTCACCGGAAACCCGATTGAACAGTATTCCGGTGACAACACCGTGCGGAATCCCATACCGCGCCCCGAACCACCCGAAATCGACGCGGTGTTCACTGGGCAGACCCTCGTCAATCAGCGTGTGGAGGAGGATGGCACGGTATACCTCTTCACTGCCGCATCGGTGTCGAGCGACGGGCGCGCCATCGGAATACTCCAGTTGGGTGTTCCAACCAGTGCATTGCAAGCACTGATCGTGCAGCGCTGGATCGTGCTGGTGAGCGGCATGATCGCGCTGACGGCGTGCGCCGCCCTGCTGGTGGGATGGATTTCCCATCGAATGCTGCGTTCGCTTCGGCAGCTCCAGGACTCGGCGGCGCGCTTGGCGAAGGGGGAACTCAAGCATCGCATCGCATCACCGTCTAGCGATGAAATTGGCGCTGTGGCGCGCGCGTTCAACACGATGGCAGAACGCATTCAGTCGATGCTGGAAGCCCAGCAGACCTTCGCGAGCAATACCTCACACGAGTTTCGAACTCCGCTGACGACGATTCAACTCCGTACCGAAGCTCTGAAGCGGTCCCCGGCACTCACTCAAGATGTGGCAGCGCGTAAATACCTCGACGAGATTGAGTCAGAAATCGCGCGGCTGACCAGCATGGTGCAGGGGTTTACTCTGTTGGCACGGCTCGATACAGATCGGATGGAACTGGGACGCGACCAAGTGGACATCGTGCGCTTTGCATCCGCGCTGCGGAATCAGATGCTGCCCCAAGCCGAAGCGAAAGGGATCACCCTCTCGCTGACTGCTCCAGACCGGGCGATTCACATTCATGTCAATCTGGCGCATCTGACGCTGGTCTTCCGTAACCTGCTCGACAATGCGCTCAAATACACGCCGAACGGCGGATCAGTGCGTTGGTCACTCCTGTGCGAAGACCAGATGATGATTCATACCCTGACCGATACGGGAATCGGGATCGCTCCCGAACATCTACCGCATCTCTTTGAGCGTTTTTACCGAGCGGATCGCGCTCGGTTGCGTGATGTACCCGGATCGGGGTTGGGCTTGTCGATTGTAGCGGCAATCGTGCAGGCCTATGGCGGCGATATTCAAGTCGATAGTCCCGGTGTCAATCAGGGCACAACGGTTACGGTTCGCTGGCGCGTGCAATCCCCCGAACCAACCCTACAGCGTTGAAATCCAACGAATGCCTACTGGGCTGACCGCCTGTTGTGATGGCTCAAACCCTCGACTATTGGCATGAATTTCAATCTAACTCGTTCAGCTTATCGCGTAGTGCCTTGCTGGCTCGTACTGTGATCTGACGAAATCTACGCTTCGGCAGAAGACAGTTGGCAGCGCGTTCAATCGTCTGCACATCGATGACCATGAAATGTTCAATCTCGACCCGGCCGCCGCCGATCAGCTCCTCCGTCCCGACCTCGATCAGCGCTTCCAGCATCATCTGAACGTCGCGGTTCTTCAGTCGGGTGCGGCGTCCGACTTCGCGCACCATCTTGTTCTTGGTCAGCGTCATGGCTTCACCTCCGGCAGAGCGACCGATTCGGTGTGATTCCCGCGCATGACGTCGAGGCTGGCGAATTTGACCTTGCCTGCGGATTGCAACCTGGCATCCTCAGCGATACGCGCCATCACCGCGGCGGCAGCCCGGTCAAGGATTGGCTTCGGCTCAGCGGCCGAGACTGCTTCGGGAGTTTCAAACTGCCCGATCAGGTTCATCGACAGTCCACGCTCTAACAGCAGCGGCTGCGCGGATTGGGAAGCCAACAGACGGCGTTTCCAGTCGATCCGCTCGTAGAAGCGGGTGAGACGCGCATTCAAGACAACCTGGGTCGCAAAGCCTGCCTCGACGTAGCGGGCGAAGATGGTGCAGTTGCCCACCTGCGGGGTGATGACCTCATCGACGGTCAGCAGTGGGCGTTGGCGGAGGTGGCTGTTCGGATCGTCCTGGTTTGCGTCGGTCGTCGCTGTGCCGCTGGCTTTGCTGTAGAACTCGGCGGTGTCCGCGTCACAGCCGCCATAGACCACCTGCGTCGCCAATCCCGTGAACAGCGCCTGCGTGCCTTCTGCGCCGTAGATCATGTGAAACTGCCCCTTCGTCTGTGCGCCGATCAGGATAAGTTTGACAAGGTTGTCGTGTCTCATTAGGCAACAGATGCTTGACAAAATCTCAAATGCGTCATACATTCAGAATAGTTATTTCATTCAGTGAATAAAGATGCGCGCTTCAATCCCCGGCAACCGCGACCTCATCAAGGCCATGAACCGCAACCTGCTGCTCAACACGCTGCGGCGGGAAGGTGCGCTCTCGCGTACCCAGTTAACAGAGATGTCCAACCTGAGCGTCGGCGCGGTCTCCCAACTCGTGAGTGAGCTGATTGCCGAAGACTGGGTCTTTGAAAGCGGCGAGGGCGATTACACTGGCGGCCGGCGGCAGACCTTCCTCCGGCTAAATCCCGATGCCGGGTATGCCCTCGGCCTGAAGGTGATGGAAACCCGTGTGGTCTGCGCGGTGACCAACTTTGAGGCACAAGTCCGCCATTACAGTGAATATCCGTTGAATCCTGACCTCAACGAAGCCGCTTTTGTGCGGTCGCTCGCCGCCATCGTGGACCAGACGATTGGAGCCTCTGGGCTGGCAAAACCCGCCTTCTTCGGGTTAGGGGTCGGGTTGGCAGGTGTGATCGATTCGCACGAAGGGATTGTGCTTTACTCGCCATTCCTCGGTTTGCGCTCCCTACCGCTGGCGGGAATGCTCCAGGCACACTTGGGGATGCCGGTGGCTATCGATAACGATGTCAACACGCTCACCTTGACCGAACATCTATTTGGCGCAGGCCGTCATCACCGCAATTTTATCGTCGTCACTGTGGGGCGCGGCGTAGGTATGGGCATGGTGCTTAACGGCCAGCTTTACCAGGGGATGCGCGGTGGCGCAGGCGAGCTAGGCCACAACATTGTTGATCTGGAACGAGCGCGACGCACGACCCCGGAAGCAGGCAGTCTGGAGAATCTTTCGGCTGACCCGGCGGTGATGGCTGCCTCCGGCTATGAGTCACTGGCAGAAGTGGTACAAGCTGCGACCGATGGCGACCATGATGCTCAGGAAGCCTTGCGCCGCAGCGGGGAATTTCTGGGTGTGGCATTGGCAGGAGCCATCAACATCCTCAGTCCCAGTCTGGTCATCGTGAGTGGTGAAGGGGTGAACGCCGGAGACTTCCGCCTGAAGCCGATGCTGGAGGCCATGCGCCGCTACACATTCCATGACTTGCTGGATGGTGTGGAAATCGTCATCGAACCGGCAGATGACCGCACCTGGGCGCGCGGGGCCGCGACATTGGTGCTGAACCGGGTGTTCGAGTCGCCGCTGGTCGCGCATCAGCCAGTCGGATAAGTTTTTTTGGGACAGTTTTTTCACTGAGTGAAAGATGTCACAAATGAGTTGGAACAGAGGAATTCATCGCTGGAAGTGGGTGGCGCTGTTTTTGCTGCCCGGACTGATCGGGCTTTCCCTGTTCATTCTGTATCCGATTGCGTCTTCATTCTGGTTGGCCTTCCAGGATTGGAATTTGCTGCGCCCGCCGGAGTTCGTGGGGCTGGGCAATTTCCAGGAACTTACCGCGGATGCGGATTTCTGGCGGGCGCTGGGATACACCCTGAGCTTCATCGTCCTGTATGTGCCGATTGTTTTCGTCGCCGGATTGGGACTGGCGCTCTTCCTCAATCAGAAGTTCCCCGGCATGTTGGTTGTCCGCGCTTCGACCTTCCTACCGGTTGTGGCCTCGTGGGTGGTGGTTTCACTCATCTGGAAGTGGATATTCAACCCGGCTTATGGCCTGGTCAACTTTGCGCTGGGGGTGATCGGCATACAAGGCCCGGCCTGGCTATTCGAGCCACAGACGGCGGTCTACGCCATGGTCATCACCAGCGTGTGGAAAGATGTGGGTTACATCGCGCTGCTCTACCTGGGCGGCCTGCAAAACATCTCCGAAAGCTACTACGAAGCGGCGCGGATCGATGGCGCCAACCGCTGGCGCTGCCTGCGGCACATCACACTGCCACTGCTGACGCCGACCATGTTCTTCGTCGCCATCACCCTGCTCATCAATTACTTCCAGATGTTCGAGCAGGTGTGGTTGATGCCCATGCGCGACAGCGCCGCCGACCGCCAGGTCGAGGTGATCGTCACCGAGGTGGTTAAAAACGCCTTCAGCTACAGCCGAATGGGCTATGCCTCAGCCATGTCCTGGGTGCTGTTCGCGCTGATCTTCGCCATCACCTTTGTGCAACTGCGTTTGCAGAAGCGATGGGTGTTCTATGAATCGGACTGAGACGCTCATGCCGCTGACCGTAACTGAGACAACCCGTGCAAAGCAGGCTGCTGGTTTACCGGGCCAGATCGCCCGCGCGCTGGGAATGGCGCTGATCGTCGCGCTGATGGTGCTGCCGTTCCTCTGGATGCTGAGTACATCGCTCAAGGCGCAGCAATACATCCTGCAAATGCCGCCGCAGCTTATCCCTAACCCAGTCACGCTGGAGAGTTACACCGGTTTGGCGGAGCGCATCGATCTGGTGCGGACGTTCTTCAACAGCGCCTTCGTGGCGCTGGCGGGAACCGCCGGGCAGATCGTCATCTCGGCTATGTCCGCCTATGCCTTCTCGCGGCTGGAATGGCCGGGTCGGAACCAGGTGTTCCTGCTCTATCTGACGACCATGATGATCCCGGCGGTGGTGCTGGTGATCCCGCAGTTCATCCTGGTGCGGAACCTGGGCTGGATGAACAGTTATGCCGCGCTGATCGTGCCAGGCTTGTTCAGCGCCTTCGGCACGTTTCTGCTGCGGCAGTCCTTCCTGACCATCCCGAAGGATTTCGAGGAAGCCGCCTTCGTGGATGGAGCCGGGTGTCTCCGGCGTGCAATGGCTGCCGATACCGCCCGGAAAAGAGAATTGTTTGAAGAAAGCGGTCATACCTTCTTCGTCTTCACTTTTATCGGGATAAATTTCGGAATAGGTGCCCTCCAGGTAGAC
>JAEUQZ010000560.1 GCA_016788965.1 Anaerolineae bacterium
GAAATACCGGGGTGAATCGGGGATCGTTGAAGAGCGCATAGCATGGGTCGACCGTGTCGAAGAAGAAGAAGTATCCTTGCAGAACCCCGTCGACAGCAGCCGTCCCGGTCTGATCGGATCGAAAGCACCGGGTATATGTCGATGTACCATCAGGATAAGGGTATGGGGAATTCTTGCAGATCTCGATCAAGCTCGGTGTGGCCGTCGGAGTCGGCGGCATGGCTGACTCGAACTCATCGGGCACATCCTCGACCGGGATTTCTCCGGTTTCGACCCGCTGCAAATACCAACCTGCTTTCCAATGCCACTCCGTCGGGCAGCCGTCGCCGTTCTCACGCCAGAGTGTCCCGCCCTCGAAGCAGGCATTGTCATCGGTGGGATCGTCCGGTTCGCCAATGCCCCCAACCTCATCCGCCGCGCGTAGTGAGCTGAACAGCGCTGCCAGTACCAACACCAGCACGCCCAAAATGGCTCCTGTCCTTCGCTGAATCATAGACCTTCGCCTTAAAATCTAGCTTCGGTGTATTACCAGTATAGTACGACCTGCTCATTGAACACCCTTAACCTTGCGTCCAAATTACGTTGGGGCAAGGTTTGTTCTTCCTCTCTCGCCGGCTGATCCCCCTGCCGGCAGCATCCGTTCGGGCAGCGGCTGTTCTTCGATCCACGCCCGCGCCATCGCATTGAACAGGGCCGGGTCTTCCCCGTTCCACCCATGATGCACCCCCGGCGCATACAGCCCCACTGCCCCCGGTACGCGCTCCGCCAGCGCCCCGACCGACTGCCGCGTGGACGCTGCGTCGTGTTCTCCCGTCACGAACAGCGTCGGCACGCGGATATCCTCCAGCCCGGCGGGGGTGCTGTAATCGGCGATCTGTCGCACCATCCGTCTGAAGTCCGGGATCGACAGCGCCCGGATGCCTTCCAGGTAGTACGGCATGACTTCCGGCGGCAGTTGTAACATCCGCGCGAACATCTGCTTCCCCAACGCTGTCGGCAGCAGTGCTGCCAGCACATTCCCTTGCAGCAGCGTGATCCAGCGTGGTGGCGCGGCGGCAATCGCCCCGGTCAGCACCGCCCGCCTGATCCGCCCCGGATGCCGCGCCAGCACATGCACCCCGACCATCGCGCCCAACGACATGCCCACCAGATACACCGGCTTATCCCCGATTTCTGCTGTGACGACCTCCACCACCGCCTCCGCCGCTTGATCGAACGACTCCCAGGCAGTCTGCCGACTGCCGCCGTGCCCCGGCAGATCGATGGCGTAGCAGTCATAGTCGCTGAAGTGCCGCATCTGCTCGTCCCACATCCATGGCCCCATCGCCATGCCATGCAGGAACAGAATCGCCGGAGCATCAGCCGCTCCTGCTCGCGTATACGCTAAACCCATTCAGATATCTCCTCAATGCCTTTGTGATGTAATTCGCATGTGTCTCTACGCATCCGGCATGATGATCCCGGTGAACAGCCACGGACGTGCCCCGGACTCGTCTGCCTGGGGTGGGGGAGTCTTGTAAGCCGCCAGTAGCGCATCGATCTGCTGGTTGACCGCCTGCATCGTCTCCGGCGTCATCCACAACCGCTGGCGCTGGTAGATCGCAGCGGGCATCCCCTCCGGTGGCTGCGCCCGTTTGAAATCGGCCAGCAGCGCCGCGATGAACATGGCGAAGAACTCCTCCTGCTGCGCGGCGGGCAGCGCCGCCGCATCCGCCCTATCGATCCGCGCCGCGCCCTCGACCAGTGTCAGTTCACGTTCGACCGTCCCCCGGATTTTGCTCTCCCGCACCACCTGGAGGATGCCGCCTTCCAGCAGCAGGTTGATCTGCCTGTACAGCGTCGTCTGCGGGATATCCGCCAGCAGCCCCGCCAACTGCTGAGTCGTCAGCACCCGGTTCGCCACAACCAGAATGATTCGCATCCGAACCGGATGCAGCAGCAGTTCGATCTTGTTCATGTCTCCTCCATTCCTGAAAACGATTATATTTCCATGATTGGAAATAATCAACCCCTGGTTTCCCCTCAACATTCAGCGGGCTATTGGGGCTTGCTCGATTTGAACTTTTGTTCTATAATTTGACCCGTATGTGCTGTACCAAAGGGGTTCCCATGCAGAAGATTGTGCCCTATCTCTGGTTCGACAAAGAGGCCAAAGAAGCCGCCGCGCTCTATACATTCACCTTCCCGGACTCGCGCATCGAGAGCGTCAGTACCCTGCATGACACGCCCTCCGGCGATGTCGATATGCTGACGGTGCGCTTGTGCGGGCAGCGTTTCGATCTCATGAGCGCCGGGCCGCTCTTCAAATTCACCCCGGCCATCTCATTCGTGGTGGAATGCGCCACGCCCGCCGAAGTCGATGCCTTCTGGGCGGCGCTTTCGCCCGGCGGCACAGAACTGATGCCGCTGGGGGAATATCCCTTCAGCCCGCGCTTTGCCTGGGTAGCCGACCGCTATGGCGTCTCCTGGCAGTTGATGTCCAGTGGGGTGGTCAAACCTCGCATCACGCCCATGCTGATGTTCGTGGGCGCGAACTGCGGTAAGGCGGACGAGGCCATGCAGCTTTACACCGCGCTC
>JAEUQZ010000561.1 GCA_016788965.1 Anaerolineae bacterium
AGACGGACACGGGGCTCAGCCTGGAGCCGCTGGGCAACGAGGCAATACGTACCGGCAACAATCCGTTGCCCGACTTGGCAAGCCACCTTGAATCGCTGGAAGCCGACCTGGCCGATGTCCGCCTGCTCGACCCGCCGCTGCATGAATTCATGCCCGACCACGAAGGTCTGGCCCTCCGCGCCGCCGGTCTGCGCCTGATCGGGGATCGTCCCAACGAACTCACCCGCATCCAGGAACTCATGGCCGCCGTCGAAGGGCTGCGGGAATTCAACCCGATGCTGGGTCTGCGCGGCGTCCGCCTGGGCATCACCCGCCCGGCCATCAGCAAGATGCAGGTGCGAGCGCTCTTTGAAGCGGCCGCCCAGCTCGTCCAGGAAGGCGTTGACGTTCATCCCGAAGTGATGATCGCTGTCACCAGCTCGGCCAGCGAAGTCAAGGCCATGCGCGATCTGATCGAACAGGTCGCCGCCGAAGCGATGGACAAGGCCGGCGTCCACTTCCACTACAAGATCGGCACGATGATCGAACTGCCGCGCGCTGCCATCACCGCTGACCAGTTCGCCGAATACTCCGAGTTCTTCTCCTTCGGGACGAACGACCTCACCCAGACCACGTTTGGCATCAGCCGTGACGACGCCGAGGGCAAATTCCTGCTCTACTACGTCGAAAACGGCCTCCTGCCCGACAACCCCTTCCAGGTTCTCGACCCGGATGGCGTCGGCTATCTCATCAAGCTGGCCGTCGAAAAAGGTCGCAAGACCCGTCCCGATCTGGAAGTCGGCATCTGCGGCGAACACGGTGGCGACCCGCGCAGTATTCACTTCTGCCACGGCGCCAACCTGAACTATGTGAGCTGCTCGCCCTTCCGCGTCCCGGTGGCGCGGCTGGCCGCCGCCCATGCCGCCCTGCGCGATGAGGGTATGAAGGCGAAGGAAGACTGATCGGAGGCGTACCAGACCACCATCCACATCGGATCGGACCATCACAGCACTCCATCATGGCTGGCTCCGCGCAGATCAGCGCGGATTGACCGGTACGGAGGACGGCTGGTCGGGCCGCCCATACGCACGAGAGGGAGTTCCAACCTGGAGCGCCCTCTCGTTGCTTTTTGGCGGCCTGTGCGGTCGAAGTTGGAGGTTTGAACCATGTCCACCATGCACGCCACGCAGACCGAAATTGCCCAGTCTATCTATCAGGAATCAGCCGAGGAAGTCTTTGAGCGGCTGAACTCCAGCCCGTCGGGATTGACGCAAGCCGAAGCCGAAATGCGGTTGCGCCAGTTCGGTCGCAACATGATCCAGGAGGTCAAAGGCAGGCCGCTGATCCTCAAGTTCGCTGCCAACTTCACCCATCTGATGGCGATGCTGCTCTGGGTCGGCGGCATCATCGCGCTGATCGCCCAGCTTCCGCAGCTTGCCATCGCCATCTGGATGGTCAACGTCATCAATGGTTCTTTCAGCTTCTGGCAGGAATACCGTGCCGAGAAAGCGACCCAGGCCCTCCGCCAGATGCTCCCCGTTCACGCGCGGGTGCTGCGTGACGGCCAGGAGCAGCAAATCCTGGCCGAAGAACTCGTCGTCGGCGATGTCCTGCTGCTGAGCGAAGGCGATCACATCTCCGCCGATGCCCGCCTCATCCAGCAGGCTCAGCTTCACGTCGATCAATCCACGCTCACTGGCGAATCCACCCCCACATCGAAAACTCAACACACCGTCGCCAACGCCCATCCCACCCGCGCCGATACCGAGAACCTGATCTTCGCCGGAACCAACGTCACCTCGGGCGATGCCACCGCCGTGGTTTACGCGACCGGCATGAACACCGAATTCGGCCACATCGCCCACCTGACCCAGAGCGTCGGCGACGAACTCAGCCCGCTCCAGAAAGAAATGGATGTCGCCACCCGCCGCGTCACCCTCATCGCCGTCGGCGTCGGCTTGATCTTCTTTGTGCTGTCCGTCGCCACCGTCGGCATAGGTCTCGCTGAGAGCTTCATCTTCGCCCTCGGCATGATCGTCGCCTTCGTCCCCGAAGGTATGCTCCCGACCGTCACGCTGTCGCTGGCAATGGCCGTCCAGCGCATGGTCAAGCGGCACGCCCTCGTCAAACGCCTCTCCGCCATCGAAACGCTCGGCTGCACCACCGTCATCTGCACCGACAAAACGGGCACGCTCACCCAGAATCAGATGACCGTCACCGATCTCTGGCTGTTCGACCAGCCGTTGAAGATCAGCGGTGTCGGCTATACTCCCCAGGGACACATCACAACCGCCGAAGGTCAACCGCTCAGCGCAGATGTAGCCCAGAGTGCCCAGGATGCCCTCCGCGCCGCCGCCTTGTGCAGCAACGCCCATCTGATCGCGCCCGACGGCCACTCGCGCGAATGGCGCGTATCCGGCGATCCGACCGAGATCGCCCTCCTGATTGCGGCGCGTAAGGGCGGCCTTGACCTCGAATCCGACCGCGCGCGGCTGCCACGCCAAACCGAACTCGCCTTCGACTCCGACCGCAAGCGCATGAGTACCGTCCATCGCGTCGAGGGAAGCTGTGCTCGTCAGATCGCCTATGTCA
>JAEUQZ010000562.1 GCA_016788965.1 Anaerolineae bacterium
TCCTTACCCCAAACCCTGCCCATCCTCACTCGGTCGGGCTTTTTTCGTTTCCTTTCAATCAGCCAAACTTCAGGGGGGCGGCCCGGAGGCCGCCCCTTTGATTCACGGGCGACTAAAGTCCACAAGATCATGAATCAGACTTCCGATTGCCTCGTCTTGATGCTAATCTGGTAGAACCCATCACACGGGATGAGGAACAGATTATGGCTGTGCAGCTCACGATTCCTTACGAAACTCTCGTGGAGTTGGTCGAACAACTCCCACCGGCGCAGCAGCGCGCCCTCATTGAGCGTGTTCAGCACAAAACCGAGGCTCCCACGAGCCTATCCGAACAACTTCTGATCTTCGAGGTCGGCGAATGGGACCCGGCCTGGACGCTGCGCCGCGAGGATGAATATGACGACGACTCAGACTGAGGCGGTCTTTGTCGATACCAATGTGCTGACACGGGCGACTATTGCAGGCGCACCACTGCATCAGCAGGCGTTAGCCGCATTGGATCGCTTAAGACAATCCGGCACGGAACTTTGGATTAGCGGGCAGGTCATCCGCGAATACATGGTCAACGCCAGCCGTACACAGACTTACAGTCCGTCTATTCCAATGCCTCAGATTTTGGAACAGGTCAGGCGCTTCCGGGCTGTTTTCCGGGTAGCAGAAGAACAGATTGCTGTACTCGATCAGATGTTGATCCTCGCAGCGGAATCAACATTGCGAGGAAAACAACTTCACGACCTGAACATCGTCGCCACGATGATCACCTACAACATCCCCCGGCTGCTGACCCACAACGTCGATGACTTCAGGCAGTTCGGCGCCCACATCCGCGTGATAAGTTTGACCGACAACATCTGACTGGGATGGAGCAGAAAGTCATGCTCCCTCATCGAGTGCTGCTGATCGATCATGGCCGGGCGCATTAGCAGCCAGTCCCCTATGTCGCGTATCCGATTTCATTGGATGGCTGCGTGGGCAGGAGTGGTGTGCAAGCCGGACGCCTGATCGATCAGGCGTCCGGTTCGATTCAGAGGGGTGGGGTTAACCGGCCAGGAGTTCGACGGCGGCGCGGACGTTCACCGGGACGACTTCCGGGATCGGAAAGCCGTTGAAGGCCACGGCGTACTCGTTGGTATATGCCCCGGCGTCGAGCATGACGAGGCGGTCGCCGATGTGCAGTTCGGGCAGTTCGATGTGCCGGGCGACTACATCGCAGCTATCGCAGCTTGGGCCGGCCAGCGTGCAGCGCGTCATGGAGCGCAGATCGGCATCGGCGGCCAGCAGGCGCATGACCGGGGGGAAGCCCTCGAAGCTTTCCATCAGGCCGTTGAAGACGCCCGCGTCCAGATACAACCAGGTGTCCTGGCCGCGCTTGGCCTTGCCGACGACCGAGACGATCAGGCAGCCGGACTCGCCGACCAGCCCGCGGCCCGGCTCCAGGATGAGCATGGGGTTGGAGAGCGGCACGTAGTCCTGCACCGCGCCCATGACGGCCGCGCCAATCGCATCCAGCGTGGGGATGGTGGCGGTGTGATAATGTCCCGCCGGGAAGCCGCCGCCGATATCAAGCATATACAGGTCATGGCCGCGCTCGGCAGCCTGCTGCCAGATGTCGCCGCAGGCGCGGATGGCATTGACCCAGTTCTGGACGTTCAAGCACTGCGATCCGACATGGAAGGACAGCCCGATGGGGTCGAGGCCGTGCGCCCTGGCCTGATCGAACAGGTCGAGGGCTTCCTCGCCGCTCACGCCGAACTTGCCGGCCAGCGGCAGGACGCTGCCCTGGTTATCGACGGCTAGCCGGACGTAGACGCGCATCCCCGGCGCGTAGTGAGCCACCTTGTCTACCTCGTAGGTCGAGTCCACCACCATGGCGTAGACGCCGGCCTCATGCATCCGCTGGATGAAGGTCGGGTTCTTGATGGGGTTACTGCAAATGATCTGCTGTCCGGTCGCGCCGGCTGCCAGCGAGAGTTCTAGCTCCGCCAGCGAAGCGATTTCGAGACCACCGCCCTTCTCCACGACCAGCCGGATGATCTGGGGATTGGCGTTGGCTTTGACGGCGTAGAAGACATGCCCACCGGGGAATGTGTCTACGAAAGCATCATAAGTCTGGCTGATCTGGTCGAAGTCCAGCACGAGGCTGGGGGTGGTGAGCGAGGGGTCGGCAATGACGGCGTCCATGCGGACAGTATTCATCTCTTTCTACGGGTCTCCTTCTTTCGAGCGTGTCCAGGCCGGGATCGGCGCAAGATAAAGGGGCGGTCCACTGACCACCCCTGTGTCTATGGTGATTCTACACCCACTTGCCCCACACACAATCCACAATTTTGCGGATTTATGGGGTTTTCACACAACCTTAAATTATCGTCCGAAACCCCTGCCCCATCAGCCCTGATTCTAGGGGTCTTCGCCCTCTGAATTCCTCTGTGTCCTCTGTGCCTGTGCGAAGCCTCCCCATCAGGGGACTGTGGTGGTATTCGTCTTCTATTCTTCCAGCGTGCTGGTATCGCCTTCCGGTTGGCCCATGGCGCGGGCTTTCAGCACGCGGCGCAT
>JAEUQZ010000563.1 GCA_016788965.1 Anaerolineae bacterium
TGTCGGTCACTTAACCCCTGATCCCCTCTTTTTCTTACCCTACTTCCCTGACACCCTTAAAACTGTCGGAGTGTGAAACTTCGTGGCAGAGGGGGAGTCAAGTCCGCATTGCGGGGAAAACCGCGCGAAGAGTCTGCAAGACGCTTTGGTCTGGGTTATTTGACGAGTTCCACTTCGCAAAGGAGACGAGCATGACGAATCCCCTGCTGGCGTATGTGCGCGGCCTGCCCGATATCCCGACCGTGGTGGAGATCAACATCCGCTCCGGGCCGAACACCAGCTACGCGCTGCTGTTCAAGCTGGCGGTGGGGACGGCCAACCTGCCCGTGCTGGATGTCCGCGCCGATGACCAGGGCGCGAACCTGAACGGCAAGACCTACCAGTGGATGCGGGTACAACTTCCCGACGGACGGTCGGGCTGGGCGCGCGATGACCTGTTGGAGATCAGCGGGGATGGCACGGCCTTTGGCTATGGGGTGATCCCGACGCGGACGCACGCCTTCGCGCTGGCGCGGATGACGGCGGTGAGTCCGCCGGTCTCCCCGGTGACGCCACCTCCGGTGGCTCCGGTCGCGCCCGCCCCGGCTCCGGTCAGTCCGGCTCCCGCGCCTGCTCCGATCTCGCCTGCGCCCGTTGTTCCGACGGCTCCGGTCGCGCCAGCCATCCCAGCCGCGCCCGCGCCGGGCGTCGCTCGTGGAACGCCGACGGCGATCATCAACACGCAGGGGGCGGCCAATACGCGGAGCGGCCCCGGCATGAACTTCGACCGCACCGGGGTGACGCTGCCGCGCGGCTCGCGCTATCCGATTGTGGGGGTGCAGCGGGAAGCGGCCGGGCAGCAGTACCGCTGGTTCCAGGTCAACAACGCCGGGCGGCTGCTGTGGATCCGCGAGGACCTGGTGAAATACGAGGGCGATACCAGCCCATTCGGTCTGCCGACCGATCTGTATCCCGCGCCGATGAAGACCAACTACTGGTGGGTGCGTGGCTACAACATGCCGCCGACTGTGGATGCCTCGCTGCCGGAGCATGACGGTTGGGACCTGGGCGCGGCCACGGGCGAGCCGATCCTGACCGGGCCGAACGGCGGGTTAGTGGTGCGGTCGGTGCAGTGTACCAAATGCACGCCGGATCGTCCCAGCACGCTGATGCAGGGCTTCTCGCTGGGCGACCCGCGCATCTTCGCCGATCCGGGTTGGGGCAACGGCTACGGCAATTTCGTCATCGTGCGCTATACCAACGAGCAGCTTCCGGCCTCGACGCGGGCGGCGCTGGCCGGGCGGGGATTGGGCGGGGCGGCGCTCTTTGTGATGCACGCCCACCTCAGCCAGCGGTTCGTCGAGGCGGGGACGACACTGACTGCCGGGCAGCCTATCGGGGCGAACGGCAATACCGGCAACTCGGAAGCGCCGCATCTGCACCTGGAAGTCCGGGCGGCGATGAACCCGACCTTCACCAGTTGGGCAGCGATCCGCAGCGGGGTGATGGACGCGGTGGTGCTGTTCAGCCGCTAGGAGGCTGACCGAGCCGTGCGCGGCGCTGCCATCCCTAGCGGGCGTGTGCCTTCCGCTGCAACTCGTCGCTGGCGGATGCGTCTATTCCCGGTCGGCTGGGCTTCATGCCGAACAGCACTTGCAGGGTATGGCTGCGCCTGATGAGTAGCTCATAGATGCCGAGAGTGACCACAAAGGAACTCGGCACGACCACAAGCGCTTTCGGCAGGATGGCGGCATCCCACTGCACCACGAAGAAGGCGATGACCATGATGACCGGCTGGTGGAACACGAAGAACGGCAGAATGGCCCCCTGCCCGTAGCGCAGCCAGCGATTGCTGAAGTCCAGGAAGCGCATCCCCACGAAGAGGAGCAACACCACCCAGCTCCAGCCGTTGATGACGATCAGGCTCACCAACACATAAAACTGCGGTTGGGCCGGATCGCTCAGCCAGTCCATTGCGCCAGCGAAGGCGATCAAACCGATCCCGATCAGGCTGGTCGTGGCCGCGACGCCAAACGCGAGCGGCCAATCCCGCCGGATGGCCTGGGTGAAGCGCTCATGGCTGTACAGGATGTAGCCCAGCGCGAAGAAGCCCAGCATGTAGAAGAAGTCCGCCCAGTTATGCTCCCCCTCCAGGAAGAACGGACGCAGCGCCAGTTGAATCACCAGCAGGGGGAGGATCGCCAGCAGTATCCCGCCGCGCCGCTCGCACAGCCGAATCATCCAGGCGACGGCCCGCTGCCCGCGGTCTCCCCTCAGCCAGAGGAACAGCGGCAGCGCCAGCAGCGAATAGGAGAATAGAAAACCGAGGAACCACAGGTGGTATCCGGCCCAGCCGAAAATCTGGCAGGACAGTGGAATAGAGCGGCTGCTGACGAATTCCCAGAAGGTCATACTCCACAGCCCCGTCTGCGTTTTGTGCATCCACTCGAAGTAGAGCATGACGGGCGTGAGCAGGAGGCATCCGAACACGAAGGGGATCAGCAGGCGGCGAAAACGTTCATCGAGATACTGGCGGGCGGAACGCTTCCGCAGC
>JAEUQZ010000564.1 GCA_016788965.1 Anaerolineae bacterium
TAAACGCATTTCTCTATAAACTATCAACCATTAACGATAAACTTCTTGCGCCGCACCTTCACAACCTATCGACCGCGATTATCGTAACCCATCAGTGTTGCAAGAATCGCGCAGTTGCAACTGCAACAACCTTGCCTTACATGCAAGGCATTTGGCACAGAATTGCCGTTCCGCAACTGCCGCAACTGCCGAAATTGCCGCAATTTCCGCAACAATCCGTCCGGCATGGACGACATTTCGGACGATTCGTTTTTCTGGCTATCAGCTTCACCGACACTGACGACACTGACGACATTTGCGACACTTCACTACCAATTTTGTATTGCTATAAGCTATTGGCTAATAGCTATCAGCTTTTTCTATGAACTACAAACTACTCACCCTCCGTGGCGCAGCCACTTCGATCCGCGGCCAGCTTATCCACCGTGACCTCCACCTGGGCGCGACCATCCTGGCCGATCCTCCTCCCGATGCCCTGAAGATCGATCTCGAAGGCTGTACCCTCCGCCCTGGCCGCGTCAACGCCCATGACCACCTCGAACTCAACCATTACCCCCGCTCGAAGTTCCGCGACCGCTACCCCAACGCCCACCTCTGGGGCGAGGACATGAGCGCCCGCCTCGACCACGAACCTTTCCGCTCCCTCCGAGCCTACCCCCTGGAAGATCGCTGCTTCATCGGCGGCCTGAAGAACCTGCTCAGCGGTGTCACCACCGTCGCTCACCACAACCCTCCGCACCGCTGCCTCTACCAGTCGGATTTCCCCGTCCGCGTCCTCAAGCGTTACGGCTGGGCGCACTCCCTGCACTTCACTCCCGAATCGGAACTGATCCGCTCCTACCAAGCCACACCCCCCGATCAACCCTGGTTCATCCACCTCGCTGAAGGAATCGATGCGGTCGCCGCGTCCGAGTATTCCCGCCTGAAAGTCCTGGGCTGCATCGGCCCCAACACCGTCCTGATCCACGGCGTTGGCCTCACTGCTCACGACATCGCCGATGCGGCTCCCCGCATTCGCGGCCTCGTCATCTGCCCAACCACCAACGCCTACCTGCTCGGCCAGTTCCCACCCCTGGCCGGCTGGATCGCCGCCGGAGGGAAATACGCCCTCGGCAGCGATTCCCGCCTGACCGCCGATGGAACCCTGCTGGATGAAGAGGCCGCGCTCAATCAGCTTTTCCCTCAGGCCGATGCTCCGCTGCCTCCCTCCAGCGAATCCCATATCCTCGGCGATCCCCGCCTTGCACATCTCGAACCGGGCGCGTATGCTGATGTCATCGTGAGTGAAGGCGCAGACCTGCGGTTGGTCATTCGAGCCGGCGTCCCCCAGTTCGGTGATCCCGATCTGATGGCGAAGTTCCCGAAGATTCAGACGGTAGCGGCTCGGCTGTTCGGCAAACCCAAATCCATCCAGATCGATCTGGCCCGCCGTATTCATCGCTGTGCCTTGAACGAACCCGGCCTGGAAGTCGATGCCCTGCCGTCCCGCAGCTTTGGCTGGTTCCGTCGTTGAAGTTATGGCCCATTCGGAGATTGCCCCGTGCGAATTGTGATCCCTGACGACTACCAGGATGCTGTGCGCGGCCTGGATTGCTTTGCCCGGATGTCCGCCCATCAGGTTCAGGTGTACCGCGATACTGTCAAAGACCTGGATGCATTGGTTGAACGTTTCCGCGAGGCCGACGGCCTCGTGCTGATCCGCGAACGCACTGCCATCACCGAAGCGCTCCTGTCGCGCCTGCCCAACCTCCGCCTCATCAGTCAGACGGGCAGGGGAATCGCCCACATTGACCTCCCAGCCTGTACCCGTCATGGCGTGCTGGTTTGCGCGGGTATCGGTTCGTCGGATTCCACCGCCGAACTCACCTGGGGTCTGGTGCTGGCCGCCACCCGCTTCATTCCCCAGGAAGCCGAGAGCCTCAAGCGCGGTCGCTGGCAGACCCGCCTCGGCATCGGTCTGCGGGGCCGGACGCTCGGCATCCTCGGCTACGGCAAGATCGGCAGCCTCGTCGCCGGCTACGGCCGCGCCTTCGGTATGAATGTCCTCGTCTGGGGGCGCGAAGGCTCCTTGTCCCGCGCCCAGGCCGACGGCTTCACCGTAGCCCGCAGTCAGCCTGACCTCTTCGAGCAGTCCGATGTGGTCAGCCTGCACGTCAAGCTCACCGCCGAGACGCGCGGCATCATTACCGCTGCTGACCTCACCGCCATGAAACCCTCCGCCTTGCTCGTCAATACCAGCCGTGCCGAGTTGATCCAACCCGGTGCGCTCGAATCCGCCTTGACAGCCGGTCGCCCCGGCTTCGCCGCCGTCGATGTCTACGAGACCGAACCTGTGACCGATCACCCACTGCTTCATATGGAGAACGTCGTCTGCACACCCCATCTCGGCTACGTTGAAAAAGACAGCTACGAAATCTACTTCTCCGCCGCTTTCGATCAGGTCAATGCTTTCGTCGCCGGGGAGCCGATCAACATCCTCAACCCGGAGGTGTTAGAATCCCGCCGGAAAGAGTAGGGGAATCCAC
>JAEUQZ010000565.1 GCA_016788965.1 Anaerolineae bacterium
GGTGTGGCAGTACACCGTGTAGCCGGCGGGAACCGGCGACGTGGCGTACTCCGCGCTGGCCTTGAGCACGTTGTTGACCGGGTTGGCGTGGTTGGCCTGCAGGTTCTTGACGATCTTGCCATCCTTCATCACCAGCGGGATGTTGGACGGATTTTCCAGCGAGCGGATGTTCACGATGGGATCGGTGCGGGTGACGATGAGGTCGGCCAGCTTGCCCGCTTCCAGCGTGCCCAGCCGATCCTGCCAGCCGAGGCATTCGGCGGCAGTGCGGGTGGTGGCGACGATAATCTCCATCGGCGACATGCCAATGTCCAGCATCAGGCCGAGTTCGCGCAGGTTGGTTCCGTGGGGCATCACGCCCGCGTCTGTGCCCATGGCGATCCTGACCCCGGCTTTGTGGGCGGCGGCGATGCTCTCGCGGTGGATTTCGATGACTTCCTGTGACTTGCGGATGCCGTATTCGGGCATCGCGCCCGTCGCCTGGCCGATTTCCAGCACGGCCAGCGGAGCCAGCAGAGTCGGAACCAGGAATGTGCCATGTTCCAGCATCAGGGCGATGGCTTCTTCATCCAGGAAGATGCCGTGTTCGATGGAATGAATACCCGCTCGGACAGCATTCTTGATACCCTCCGCGCCCTGGGCGTGCGCCATGACCTTGATGCCCCGGCGGTACTGGGCTTCCTGGACGATGACGGCCAGTTCTTCCGGCGAGAACTGCGTGAATTCGGGATGGTCGGTCGGGCTGAGGACGCCGCCTGTCGAGCAGATTTTGATGACCTCTGCGCCTGCCCGCAGGATTTCGCGGACTTTCTTGCGGACTTCCTCGACGCCATCGCAGATGCCGCTGGGATTACCTGGATAGGCCGGGAAGATTTCAAAGGTCATGCCGGAGGGCATCCAGCCGTCGGTGTGCCCGCCGGTGATGCCCATCACGGTGATGCTGATCTGCATCCGCGGCCCCAGCACCAGCCCTTGATCGGCAGCCTGCTTGACCCCCAGGTCGGTTCCGCCCGCGTCGCGCACACTGGTGATGCCGGCCTCGACGGTGCGGCGCATGTAGCCGATGGCCTTGTAGAAGTTGAGCGAGAAGGGCGTCTGCATCATCTGGCGCTGGTCGCTGATCTCCAGCATCATGTGAACGTGGGCGTCGATCAGCCCCGGCAGGATGAAGCCGCCGTGGGCGTCGATCTCGGTGAGGGGCGCGTCCGGCAGGCGCACATCACCGCCGCGCCCGGCCGCGCGGATAAGGTTGTCCTCGATCAGGACGGCGGCATGGGTGATGGGCGCGCCGCCCCTGCCATCGATGAGAGTCCCATTACGAATGAGCGTAAAAGCCATGCTGTAACCTGCCTTGTTTCAAAAAGAAACCGCAAGAGTCGATCCCCTTCCCTAAATCCCTTCTCCATGCAATGGAGAAGGGACTTTGCAGACTGCTCCATGAGCACGTCGCTCCCCCTCTCTACGCAGTGGAGAGGGGGTTGGGGGGTGAGGAGCATCGTCTCCGTCTACCGCTTGACGACCACCTGGACTTTGCCGGGGCCATGGACGCCGAGGATCATCTGCATTTCGATGTCGCCGGTGCGGCTGGGGCCGGTGATGAAGCACAGGTTGCCGCGATCCTGGATCGCGGCCAGCCCGATCTCCCGCTGGCGAGCGACCCAATCTTCCAGCCGGGGCACGATCTGGTCCAGGCTGACGACAGCGATATGGGTCGGGGCCAGCACGGTCGGGATGCGCCCCTTGCCCGGCCCGGTGCTGACCACCAGCGTCCCGGTAGCGGCGATGGCGGCATCGACTCCCGTCAGGCCGACCTGGGCGTGGCGGATGGTTTCGATGGTCTCGGCGCGGAATTCGTCATGGGTTTCGGGATAGTGAATGGCGATGCCCGCGTCGCGGATGGCCGCCTCCAATCCGGCGACGGGGATATGGTTGAAATCCCAGGCCAGCAGATCGGTGGTTTGCTGGGCGCGGAGCAGATCGAGGATCGTGCCGCGGGCGGCCTCGTCACCTTCGACCACGAAGCATTCGCCGAGCAGGTTCTTGACCTCGCGCCCAAAGCGTTCCAGCAGCCCCTCGGTCGAGCGGTCATCGAGAAGCGCGACCGGGCGGTAAGGCTGGGGGCGCGGCGGCGCATCCGGGAAGGGTTTGCGGGCGGCGCGGAGTTTATTGAGGATGTGATCGCGTGATGCGGACATGTTCCTGACTGCCTCGCTGGTGATGCGGCTATTGCTTGCTCAAAATCCAGATGCGCGGGTGCATCCCGCCCAAGCCGACGCGGAAGACCTGATCGGTCGTCCAGTCCGTCGATTCCTGTAGAAGCTGCTCCATGAGCCGGACTTCATGGGTGATGAACAGCGCCCGTCCGGTGGGTCTTAGCAGCCGGGCGGCTTCCTGCAAAATTGCCGGATACAGCAGGATGTTCTCCTGATGGCTGCCGACCAGTTGGCCGAAGGGCAGATCGGCCAGCAGCACATCGACGCTGCGCGAGGCCAGCGGCAGATCGCGGGCGTCGCC
>JAEUQZ010000566.1 GCA_016788965.1 Anaerolineae bacterium
CTGTCTCTCCCTTCATGACCCCCTCCCTTCCATTCATCCATCGAACTTTTGTTTGGTGTCCGGTGGCTAGTTCATCGTTCCGTCGCACGGCGTCGCTATTGATCGAAGCCTGTGGCGGATTCTTTTGGAAATTCCGATACATGCTGAATACACCCCATGCCTGGAACAGCGCCAGGGCTATAGGGAACCAATTGATGCCGAACGGAATCAGCCCAATGAACAGGTTCCAGACAGCCGCGACGCTGAGCAGAACTCCCCACATCCGCAGCCCAGATGGTCTTGGAGCGATAATCGACCACAAACTGGCAACTACAGTGGACAGCCCGATAATGAACTGAATGATCTTGAACAGAGTGTACTCTGATGGCAAAAGCGCCAACCACACCGTCAAGAGACCCAAGAAGACATTCAGCCAGCCCAGACCCTTCAATTGAGCCTGTATCAAGCGATAGGAGAGGCTCTGACGCAGCCCGGTCAATTGCTCCGCGGACAGGGATTGCAGGCGGTTCTTGAGGTCTTGCGTTCGATCAGCAGCCACGGTGGATGCAGCCTTCCTCACCCTGTCCGGGTAGTTTCAATCTCGCGTTTAGAGTGCCTGGCGCAGGGCGTCCTCGAAGATCGTCAGCGCCTCGTCGATCTGCCCCTCGTTGACCACCAGCGGCGGAATCCAGCGGATGACGTTCTCGTAGCTGCCGCAGGTCAGCAGCAGCAGGCGGCGATCCAGACAGGCTTTCTGCACCGCTTTAGTGATGTCCTTGTCCGGCTTGCCTTTGTTGACGAACTCCGTGCCGACCATGAGGCCGCGCCCGCGCACATCCCCGATGACCGGATAGCGGCCTTGCAGTTCGACCAGCCCGTCCATCAGCCGCTCGCCCATCCGTGCGGCATTCTCCGGCAGCTTCTCGTCGCGGATCGTCTCGACCGTGGCCGTGGCCGTGGCCGTCGAGAGGGCGTTGCCGCCGTAGGTTCCGCCATGCGTGCCCGGCGGCCATTTGCTCATCAAATCGCGTGAGGCGGCGATGCCGGAGATCGGTATCCCGCTGCCCAGCCCCTTCGCCATGACGATGATGTCCGGCGTCAGGTCGGCGTGCTGGAATCCCCACATCTTCCCGGTACGCCCGAAGCCCGTCTGGACTTCATCGGCCACGAACAGGATGCCGTAATGCGTGCAGAGTTCCCGCAGCGCCTCCAGGAAGCGAGCCGGCGCGGGGACATAGCCGCCCTCGCCAAGCTGCGGCTCGATGATGATGGCGGCGGTCTCTTCCGGCGCGGTCTGAGTCTTGAGGATCAGGTCGAGTTCGCGCAGGCAGAAATCGACCGTCTCGGCTTCGCTCCAGCCGTAGTGATAGGCATAGGGGAACGGCGCGACGAACACCCCTGCCGGGAGCGGTTGGTAGCGCGAACGGTAGGAGGTCTTCGAGTTGGTCATCGCCATGGCCTGGGCGGTGCGTCCGTGGAAGCTGCCCTGGAAGGTGATGATGTTGGTGCGCTGCGTCGCCATCCGCGCCAGTTTGACCGCGCCTTCGGTCGCTTCCGCCCCGCTGTTGGAGAAGAAGAAGCAGTCGATTCCCTCCGGCATGACCGTGGTCAGCGTCTCGGCCAGTTTGATGGCCGGCTTGTTCAGGATGACGTTGATCTGCCCGTGGATCAGTTTGGCGGCCTGCTCCTGGATGGCCTTGACGACGCGCGGGTGACAGTGCCCGGTGTTGGTGACACCGATCCCGCTGGTGAAATCGATCCAGCGCGTGCCGTCGGCTTCATACAGGTAGATGCCTTCGCCGCGTTCGGCCTCCATCGTGGTCAGGTGCGCCCAGACGGGGGACAGATGGTCGAGTGGTGTGTGCGTGTTGGTGGACATAATGGTATCCTGAATACTGCAAAAACCTTTACGCTCCATTATACCGTTTGGTCGAGTCTTCTCGAAACGGAGCGATCTCCGAACAGGAGGCATCATGTACACCTCATTCCATATCGAAAACTTCCGGCTGTTCGACACGCTGGACATCGAACATCTGGCGCGGGTCAATCTCATCACCGGGCGCAACAACTCCGGCAAAACCTCGCTGCTGGAGGCGGTGTTTGTCCATGGAGGTGGCTACATGCCTGAACTCGTCTTGCGACTCCATGCCCTACGGGGACATTCCCAGTTCAGATATGATCTGTCTCCGACCGGACGAGGGCCGTGGGATTCTGCCTTTCATGAGTTTGACAGCTCGCGAGAAATCGTGATCAAAAGTCAATACTTGAAAGGAACTCGAACACAGACGATCAAAGTCCTACGCACTCCTGAAGAGATCAAAGCATCAGGAGTAGTCATTCCACGTCAATCACAAAATGGTGGCGAGGTAGTGACAGCCTTATCTTCCGAAGCTGTTCTGATTCTTGAACTTCGTTATCAGACTGACGATCAAGATGTGCGGTTCCACGCCTATGTCGACAAAGACGGCATTCGTTTTGATCCGACACCTAATCCTCGATTCCCTGGACACTTCTTACGAGGAAGTCGTGCC
>JAEUQZ010000567.1 GCA_016788965.1 Anaerolineae bacterium
CATTCTCCAGGAGGCTTCCCCATGACCATGCTATTCTGGCGTGCTACCCAGAAATTATAGCAGATTTGTCCAACTGAGCCTTTCGACTACGATGAAACCTTGCGTAGCCTTGTTGTACCGCAAACTGACTACTCCACATCGGAGTGGGATGCAACGCTCTGATGCGAACCGAATGATTGGCTCAAACCGCATTAGTGCCGATCACTCCTGCTGAACACCGGAATGCGCACCAACGGTGCATCGACTGTGACGACTTGATCGCCCATGAGCACCACCCCCGTCCAGAAATCGCGCCACTCCCCTGGCGGCAGGTAGCACTCCCACGACTCTCGCCCAGGCTCCACCACCGGGCAAACCAGCAGATCACGCCCAAAGAAATACTGGTAATCGCTGGCTTGCGGATACCACAGGCGGAGCGCCCGCATCAGCGGTTCGCCAGTGGCTGCTGTGTGTTGTGCCTCTTGCCAGATATACGGGCGCAGGCGTTCGCGTACGGCAGCCAGCTGCTTGAAGATCGGTATCACCCGTGCATCGCCCGTACGTTCCTGGATGTTCCAGGGTGTGCGGTCGCGGCTAGGGATGCGCTGCGGGTTGTATTCCGAGTGGTACTGCATGACCGGGCAGAAGACCGCCATCGCCGCCGCACGCAAATAGAGTTCCGCTGAAGGAATCTCCCCGCTGAACCCGGCGAAGTCCCATCCCCAGAAGGGAATGCCGGAGATACCCGCATTCAAGCCCGCCAGGATCGAATGGCGGAAGGCTTCCCAGGTGGAATTCTCATCGCCGGCCCAGTGCAGCGGCGACCGCTGCGAACCGACAAAACCGGCGCGACTGAAGGTAACGCCAGCCCGTTTCTTCTGAGCCATGTCGTAGTAGGCGGATGTATACCGCTGGGGATACTCGTTCCAAAGTTCAGCACCGCGCCGCCCATCGGCAAAGCGGGTTTGGCTGCCCCATAGATGTTCGCCGCCGTCGGTCTTGAAGCCGTCGATGCCCAGGTCATCCAACAGATAGGCGCGTTTGTTCAGCCACCAATCGCGCTCGGCGGGGTTGGTCACATCCCAGATATAGCCTCCTCTGAACCAGAAGGGGCGTACTTTGTGGAGGCTGCCATCAGTTTCCCGCACGCCGAAGCCAGACTGCTCGAAATGAGCGCGGTCAGCCCCGTGCTGAGGATGCGGTTGCTCCAGCACCTTCAGCACCGGGATTTGCCAGAGCAGCAGCTTCATGCCGTTGGCGTGCAGCCAATCGACCATGCCTTTGGGGTTCGGCCACTTGCCTTCAGGCGGGAAGTGGAAATCGCTGTAACGGAAGGACGCTGAACCCGGTCTGGGATCATATTCGGCGTCGTTCCAGATATAGAAGGTCGTCTCATCGCTCCAGGCTTCGATCACCACCACCGATGGTTGAATACCATGATCGAGTGAGGTCTGCACCTCGCGCTCGACCCGCTCCTGCGAGTTCCACTCGTTGCTGCTCATCCACAGCCCGAAGGCCCATTCTGGGGGCAGCGCCGCCGGACCGGTCAAGTTCGTGAACTGGGCGATGATCGCCAGCGGATCACTCCCGCTGAAGCAGCGCAGCGACAGGGTTTCGTCCGGCCCCAGATCGGCCTCCAGCGTCCACTGATCGGGCGCTGATGCCGCCAGATCGAACTGCATCCAGCGGCTGCTTTCCACATACACGCCGTATCCGGCAGACGAAAGCAGGAACGGGATCGGCAGGTAGGTGCGCTGGTCCTGATTCTTGTACTGCTCATACACACGCACATCCAACACCTGCTCCCGTTGATTCAGAGCGTTGAAGCGTTCGCCCAGCCCGAAGAAACGTTCGTCGGGCTGCGCCGGAAAGCTCAGGCGGACGCGGCGCTTGTGTTGTCCGTCTGTCAGCCATTCGACGCGCTGAACCGCAGGCCACTGAGCCGAGTCCATCCCCTTGAACTGGATCGCTTCCGACCAATCAACAGCAGGCTGCCAGGCTTCCCCGCGCACACTGTAGACTTCGCTCTGCACACCTTCGGATTCCAACCAGTAGTGCAGGGTGTGACCGAACGCCGGAGCGGTCAAGACCGCGTGCCAGACATCCTGTTCGACGCGGACGAGCCGTTCCAGAAATTCTGCGCCGACGCCCTGTTCGTGTTTCTGCTGCCAGGTTGTGTCCTGAACCGCGTCCAGGAGGTTAACTGGTCCATCATCCAGGCGGGAATAGACGCGCACCTGCCGCGCCGCGCCAGAGGGTCGGGTGACGATGCCGATGGTGAACGGCTCGCCCGCCAGCGGCTGCCTGGGGAACCGCTCTTCTGGCAGTTGTTCGTAGGGATGTTCGTGCCCGAAGGGAGTGTGAACGATAGTGAGCATGGCTAACCCCTCAGCATGGATGTCAACAACAGATACATAGCGTGCGACCACAGCAGCGGCGAGGCGCTGGTTCCCCAGCGGTTCACCCAGTAGTCCACAACCTGCGGGGCCAGCACATGGCTGCCAACTTGTTCGGG
>JAEUQZ010000568.1 GCA_016788965.1 Anaerolineae bacterium
CTGGCGCGGCGGGGGTTGAATGGGCTGGAGGCGATCCAGGGAATCGCGTACCTGGACGGGGATGGCGGATTGGTGGAAACAGCGCCACGCCCGCAGATTGCTGATCTGAGCGCACACCCGTGGCCGGATCGGGAGGCCATCGATCTGCCTGCGTATATGCGGGTGTGGAAGGAACATCACGGGCAGAGTTCGGTCAGCGTGATTCAGGCGCGGGGCTGCCCGTATACCTGCCGCTGGTGCAGCCACTCGGTCTACGGGAATACACACCGCCGCCGCACGCCAGAGGATGCGGCTGACGAGGTGTTGTGGATCAAGGAACGGTACAATCCCGATCTGATCTGGTACGCAGACGATGTGTTCACGATTCATTACCGCTGGTTCTTCCAGTATGCCGAGGCGTTGAAGAAGCGGGGGGTTCGCATCCCGTTCGAGTGCATCTCGCGGGCGGATCGACTGAACGAAGAGGTGGTGCGGACGCTGGCGGAGATGGGCTGCTACCGGTTGTGGAATGGATCGGAGAGCGGATCGCAGCGGGTGCTGGACGCGATGGATCGGAAGGTACAGGTCAAAGATGTGCAGGAGAAGACGCACCTGCTCCAGCGGTACGGCATCGAGACAGGCATGTTCATCATGCTGGGGTATGAGGGCGAGACGATGCGCGATCTGGAAGAGACGGTCGAGCATCTGAAGATTTCCAACCCGGACATTTTCCTGACGACGGTGGCGTATCCGATCAAGGGGACGCCGTACTACAGCCAGGTCGAGAGCCGAATCCTGAGCGAAAAAGGCTGGGATGACCGCAGCGACCGTGATCTGACGGTGGCGGGGCGCTATTCACGGCGGTTCTACCAGTTTGCGACGCGGTGGATGGTGAGCGAGGTGGGGCTGCATCAAGCGAGGAGCCGGGGGAAGACTTCCGGCAGGCGGAAATTGAAATTGTGGGTCAACGCGCGGATCGGGCGGCTGGGTATGCGGCTGACACAAGGCCAGACTGAGGGGAAAGGCCAGGCTGTCCATGCCGAGCATTCCGCGCAAGTTTCCAAGATTCCCCTCTAGCGAAAAGGATTGGGATTCATGAGCGAGCCACAGGTTTTCAAGAAGATCGAGATTGTGGGCACGTCAGCGGTGAGCATGGAGGATGCGATTCAGACAGCTATCGCCAAAGCCGCGCAGTCGCTCCGCAATCTGCGGTGGTTCGAGGTGGTGGAGACGCGCGGGAGCATCAGCGAGGGCAAGGTGGCGCAGTGGCAGGTGACACTGCGGATCGGGTTCCGACTGGAAGGGGACTCGGGGGATGACGATTAGGTGGTGTCCTCCTCACCTCCTGCCCCCTCTCCATTGCATGGAGAGGGGGGGATAACTTCGGGCGATCCGGCAGCATTCGATGGGCTGGCCGAGGGTTATGACGCGGCGTTCAGCCATCGACCGATAGGGCGGTTTCTGCGCGGGGTGGTTCAGGCGCGGCTGGCAGCACATTTCCGGGCGGGCGATCATGTCCTGGAGATGGGGTGTGGAACCGGGGAGGATGCGCTGTGGCTGGCAGAACGCGGCATCCGCGTGACGGCGACGGATGCGAGTGAGACGATGCTGGCGGTGACGCGGGCGAAATGCGCGGGTCAGGCTCTCGTCGAAGCGCGGCGACTCGATCTGGCCGGACTGCGGGGAGAGGAAGACGAAGAGGAATTGAACCGCAGAGACGCAGAGAACACAGAGGAATACGGAGATTCAACCGCAAAGACGCAAAGCACGCAAAGGAATACGGCGGAGTGGGATGGGGGGTTCAGCAGTTTTGGGGCGATGAACTGCCTGGAGGATTGGCGGGGGGTGGCGGGTTGGTTGGGGGAACGGATCAGGCCGGGCGGGATTGTGGGGCTGGGGGTGATGAGTCCGTGGTGTGTGTGGGAACCCCTGTGGCACGGGCTGCATGGGGATTGGCGGACAGCCACGCGGCGGTGGAGGCGAAAGACGCTGTTTCAGGGAGCGGCTGACGGGCAGGCGACTGCGGTGACGTATCCCAGTATTGGCCGGCTGAGCCGGGATTTCGCGCCGTATTTCGAGCGGATTCATGTGCAACCGCTGGGGTTGTTCCTCCCGCCGAGCGATGTGTTCGGCGTGATCGAGAAGCGGCCGCGGCTGATGCGACTGCTGATGGCGCTGGAGGCACGGTTTGGTCGGGCGCGGCTGCTGGCGGCGCTGGCGGATCATTATTGGGTGGAGTTCCGGCGGCGAGAATCCAATGCGGATTGAACCACAGTCCCTAAAGGAAGGCTTCGCGCAGACACAGAGGACACAGAGGAATACGGAGGGGGTAGGGATAGAAAATAGGAGGGGAGCGTCGGCGGGGCGACGCCGAGGGATGTAATCCCCCCGGCTACAGGAAGACCACCCCCTCCAGGGGTTCTGACGGAGTGGGCGCTGTTGTTAGGGGTGGGTTGGGCATGATGCATCATGCCCCTACGAGGGGGAATGTGCTGGGTGGGGGGGCGGCGGA
>JAEUQZ010000569.1 GCA_016788965.1 Anaerolineae bacterium
CCTGGCCGGACTGCTCCTGATCCTCTTCGCCGAGCCACCGACCGCCTTCTGGACCGGCGGCGATGTCCTGGCCGGCGACTGGCGACCAACACTCATGGCTGCGGTTCTCTTCGTCGTTTTCGTCGTGATCCTGGCCGTGCCCAGCCTGCGCGACTTCTTTGAACTCGCCCCGCTGACCGCCACCGATTCCCTGCTGATCGCCGCCCTGCTCGTCGGCTGGACGCTGCTCATCCGCGCCATCTGGCGCTGGCGCATCTTCGACCGCTTCCTCCGCTTGTCCTGAACAAAAAAGGGGACGCCTTCCCGCGTCCCCTCGTCTCTTCCTTTGCGCCTCCCCACCAGAGGGCATTTCTCTCTTCTTTGCGTCCTTTGCGTCTGCTCTGTATATCCCCCACCCTCTCCGTATGATCTTGGCGTTCTTGGCGTCTTGGCGGTTCGTCTTGTCTTATCTCCGTGTCCTCTGTGTCTCTGTGGTGGAATTCTTTGTGCAGAACTCTCCGTATGATCTCTGCGTCCTTTGCGTTCTCTGCGGTTCAATTCGCATTGGAATTTCTTGTCCACCCCCTCTGTGTCCTCTGTGTCTCTGTGGTGGAATTCGTTCCTACCCCTTCTGCCCTTCCAGTTCCAGCACCTTCATCGCTGCGTTATGCCCCGGCACGCCGGAAACCGCCCCGCCGCGCTGCGCCCCGCTCCCGCATAGCAGCAGGTTGGGATGCGCCGTTTCGACGCCCCAGGTTCCCACCCAGCGCGGATCGTCCGCGAACGGCCACGTCAGGTGGTCATGGAAGATGTTCCCCGCTGGCAAACCCAGATCGTTGTCCAGATCGACCGCGCTCTTGGCCTCGATGCACAGCCGTCCGTCCGCATCCACCGCCAGACAGTCTTCCAGCGGCTCCGCCAACTGCGCGTTGATCCCCCGCATGTACCGCCGCAGCGCCTCATCGCGGACGCTCTCGTTATCCGCCTCGAACAGCCGCGCCGGGAGATCAAGACCGAACAGCGTCAAGGTCTGGTAGCCCGCCCGCCGTAGTTCCGGTGATAGCGTCGAAGGATCGGTCATCGTCTGGCAGTACATCTCCCCCGGCAGCGGATCAGGCATCTGCCCATTCATCGCCGCCTGATAGCTCGCCTGGAGTTGGCTGTAATCCTCGTTGATGTGGAACGTCCCCGTGAAGGCCTGCTGCGGCGTGTAACCTGCCGCTTTCAGGCGCGGCAGCCGCTTCAGCACCATATTGATCTTGAACGCCGCCCCTTCATCCGCCTCCGCCGCCAGCATTCCCTCCGGCAGAATCCGGCTCAGCGCCGTCGGCGCGAGGTTGGCAAGCACATATCGCGCCCCAACCGTCCGTGTCTGACCGTCCAGCATAAACTGGACTTCGCCCGGCGACCCTGGCTGGATCGCGCTGACCGGCGCCTGAGTCACGATGTGCGTCCCCGCTTCGACCGCCGCCCGCGCCAGTTCTTGCGTCACCGTCCCCATCCCGCCCACGACCACCCGCCATTCTCCCGTACCCTGCCCGATGACGTGGTACAGGAACGTCCGGTTCTGGAGCAGGCTTTCATCGTGCGGATGCGTCATCACACCGATCTTGGCGTTGGTGAAGGTCAACCCCCGCACCGTATCATCCCGCAGCATCCGCTCGATCCCCAGCCCCAGCGGCTCCTCGATCAGCATCTCCCAGGCGGCACGGCTGTCGTCATCCTCGCACCGTTCGCGCATCGCCTCGCGCGAAAGCATCGGCTCCAGCAGCGTCGGCCAGACGCGCCCCGCCAGCGCCTCGACCAGCCCGTTGAACCGCTGGAACGCTTCGTATTCCGTCTCTCCGCCGGTCAACCGCCGGAATGAGTCCCGCGTCGCCGCCTCGTCCACGTTGCTCACCAGCAAACCGGTCGCCTGACCGTTCCGCATCGTCGGTGTGAACGACCCCACCTCCCGTCGCAGACTCTTGAACCGCAAACCCAGATCGTCCGTGATCTTCTGCGGAAACAGGCTCAGCAGATAGGCATACCGCGACAGCATCGCCTCCACGCCCTTGAAGACCTGGATCGTCTGCACCGCCCCGCCGATCTCCGGCTGACGTTCCAGCACCAGCACTCCCAGCCCGGCCCGCGCCAGATACGCGGCCGCCACTAGGCCGTTGTGCCCGCCGCCCACAATCACCACATCATAGGTTGAACGCAGTTCAGGAATGTTCATAGGGGGACTCTTCTCTTGGATTCAGCACCAAACACCCGGCGATTGTATCCAGCCCCTCCCAGCCCCGGCCAGTGCCGAATGTCACCACTACCCCGCCCGTGCGCCGAATGCCGCCCTATTCGGTTTGCCGTCTTCACTAACCCCTAATCCCCAACCCCTAATCCCTACCGTTTGTTTTTCCCAACCTTGAGAGAAGCGTTATGCAAGCATCCATGAGACACCAAATGGTTTTCCAAAATGTCACCCTTTCCGTTCCATTTTGTGCTATTGTGGAGATACGGGGATGGTAGG